>JBBQNS010000014.1:0-49656 GCA_038330175.1 Kiritimatiellia bacterium | reverse complement strand
AGTAGCCCAGCGCAAGGACTAACAAACGTCCCCTGTTTCTCTATCTTAATTCAGGAATATTTTGTCTAGCCAATGGGGTTCACTTTACAAGGTGTGGTTGGGTCATGTTTGCAGTTTCTGGATAATGTGCCGGGCAAGGTGGTTTTTGATTTCCCGGTGACGAGGGATGGGTTGACAGGCGCCTGTCCGAGGATTCTGATACCAATCATGACATCCACCATGGCGTATGAAAACACACCAGCTTTGTTCAAGCTGGCGAATGAGATCGATTCGCTTCATGCGAACTGAAGTTCCGCGACATGCCGTACATGAGGTACGGTGCCACTGGAAAGTTCTTGATAAATATCCTTCAGGTTCTCCTGAAGTTCTCCCAGAGTCTTACCCTGCGTCATGTAGTCAGGATATTCTTCCAAGTGCCCCAGCCACATATCTTCTTCTTGCCAGTAAACATAACGCATCGTTTTCATTAATGTAAGAATATGTCTTTTATCTCTGAATTTCAATAATTCTTATAACCCAACGGTCACGGTGAGCGTTTGACCGACCGTCGCGGGCGGGCAATACGTTCCGCCGTGTTGTTCGGCCATAATTCCGACCTCGTCGTTCTCCGTTCTGCTTTGATTCCCCACGCCAGATAGAGTTTGGCAAGACTCTGATAGGGCACATCGCGCTTGTTGGCGAGAACCTTGAGATCGTCCAGCATGTCCGCTGGCAGGCGGATGGAGATGGATCGTAGGGTCGGCCGTAGGTTGGGAAACGATGCCCGCTTGGCAGCCGCGACTTTGAAGTAATCGAGCGGGGAGTGGTTGTCCCAGAATTCCCGCTCTTCATTTTCGGTTCGGAACGTCATCTTAGTCTTCGATTGTGTGCTCATAGAAATCTCGCTCCCTTCGGTTCATGTCTCGGGCGGAAATTACTCGGAGCAGGTTAGCTCTGTGCGTATACACGACAACAAGCCTCCGTCCCTGATCTGTTTGTCCGAAAGCCGCGAACCTGTCTTCGGCCACGGAGTGCTTCGGATCATCCAGAATCAGGAGCGGCTCATTGAAGAAGACCTGTTCACACTCTGAAGTGTGAACCCCGTGCTTCAGGTTCTTCTCCCCATTGCCAGCATCCCAGTCAAACCCGCTGAACTCCTGGTATTCACCTCTCATGCTCATACGGTATATCTATGCGATATACTGGTCAACCCTTTCTTTCTATCACATTTTTTGTAGTCGAACGTTCACAATCTGGCTGAGGAGCGGAGCGACGATAGCGACGTAAACTGGGAGGTGTTGTTAGCCTCCATCTATGCTGATCAATTTGTTCCCATCGAACTTGAGGATGAGAATGCGGCCGAGTGTGATGGTGAATGTCCATTCTTCCCTATCACTGTTCTTCTTGATGCAATCATTTGGTCTTGAAGGATATTCGAGAATGGAAGTCACTTCCTCTTTCGTCATGCCCCTTTTCAACAGGGCAACAAGATTTGCAGAGACCTTTGCCCGTTGTCCGTTTGTCCAATCGCTCCTGAATAGTGTCGTCTGCAGATTGACGTCAGGATTTTCCAGCCGCTGGCAACCAGACATCAGCAGGGCACAGACGACAATATAGAATGTTCTTCTCATTTTTCTCATAAGGCTAACGCCCGCGTTCTCTCTTGAGCAGCCCTCTTGAGCAGCCCGCCGCGGGCTGCGAATAGGGAGCGATGCGTTGTTCGCGTTTCTTAATGGATCCAGCTTGTCTCGTGAGTCTCGACAGCCTTTCCATCGGCAATGTCGATCTCGGCACCCATGCTGCCCCCGCCGAAATTGACCAAGTCATAGTGCAGGTGCCTTTTAGTCTCTTCAATGGAATCTGGCGGCCCCAAAAGAGAAGTGATGTCGGCTTCAGACAGTTGACCCTTGTTGTTCCGAATAAAGTTTTCGATTTCCCGCCACTCTTCCATTCTTCGTTTGGAGTACTTATTTTTGAAGAAGTAGCTGGCGATAAGTGTCTTGTCTGTGAACTGGGTGTTCACCGCGCCGATCCGTGACACGGATGCCGTGTAAGAGTTGAAGTCAGGGTTCTTCGCCAAGTCCGTGAGGTGGACAAACGATGGGACGAGTTCCGTTTGATAGATCATCTTCCGGTAACTAATCCACTGCCACAGGAACACCACTACGATGCCGATCAAGGACGCGTAGCCCCAGGCCAGAACAATTCGATTCATCCATTTCATCTTCTGTCCCATTATGATCTTCTCCGCAACGTCGGTTTTCACGCACGGCGCGATTTAGCGACGTAGCGTGAAAAACCTAGTTCGAATCTTATCCGTATCTATTCCTGTCGCCAAATCAATTTTCTCCATGTGTTCCTTGGCAAAATTCAAGTTCAATCAGAAGCCACAATAGCCCAATAACAGGAATACCGCTGATAAAAATCCACCATCCGGATTTATTCCGATCATGAAACCTTTTGACATCAAGTGCTGTGGTACCCCACAGCAAGAATCCAGTAAAAGGTAAAATGATGGCAAGCGTGACATATGACCTAGTTGTCCCGGCTAATTTAAATACCAGAATATTCAATCCAACTCAAACGACCCTCCATCCCCACCATGGAGCTCTTGATATTCGGCCTCTGAAGGAAAATAATAAATCTGGTAGTGAATTCATTTAGTTATTCGAACGTTCCGGCTCAGGTCCGGCGAGATTGCGAGCCGTACGGTGCGACCGCTGGTTCTCCGCATTTTAATCCTATTCCCCCTGCTGGGCGCCGAATTCAATTTGAACAGAAGCTCACTAAGAACACGAAGTTAAGATTTTCTTTCCCGCCGGAGGCGGCTGCAAATCCCTTTCGCCTTTGCGGGCTTCGCGACCTTATGTTCAAATCTCTTTTCTCCGGATTCGTTATCATATCTTTGGAGAACGGTGCGGTTCTCCAGCGGCGAGCGTGCGAGCCGTCGCGGTCAAAGAGCTGGTTCGGCTAATTCTTGTTCATACTGCCAGAAGTCTGCAGGGCGAATAATCTTGATGCCCCCATATGACTTTAGAATAGTCAGGTCCTTATCACCGGTAATAATAACCTGTGCATTGCCAGCAAGAGCGGTAGCAAGCACAACGTCATCATCCGGGTCTCGGCATACCGCCTGATCAAGGCGTGTCGGTTTCACCATGCTCGCGCGAGATTGAATCAAAGATGCCGCCGCCTTGGCGTCCGCCGTGCTGTATCCGAATTTCCGTGCCAGCACATCTCGAAATTCATCGAGCATGGGTTCGGACAAGGTGACCTCGTGATGTATCGCACAGTGCTCAATCAGCTCATTACAGCTGCCATGGGCAATAAAGGCGGCGATAAGCACGTTGGTGTCGAGCACAATCCTCATGATACAAGGTCAAAAACATCCTGGTCGTTGTAAACGCCACGTTTGACGGCCTTGGGAATCATAAGTTTGCGCAAAGCGCGAAACTGCTTCTGAAAAAGATAATCCCGCACGGACTCCCGGACGACATCGCTACGGGATACTCCCTCCATGTGCGAAACCCGGTCGAGTTCTTTTCGAACAGATTGAGGCAAACTGACTGTAATTGTGCTTCGCATGACATTCTCCTAACGATGTAATCAATTATCTTACAGTCTGTTGAAATGTCAATTTATGTTTCTTGCACAACAGCAATTCTCGTTTTGGCAGCGGAGGGCGGCAGGAAGAGGGTAGATCGACGGCGAGTAAGCCGCGGTGATCAAATGGTGGATAAAACGTGATTGCAATATGAATTTATGTTTAGTTACGAAGCTCGTTCTGACGCGGTGGAGCGGAATCGGCATGGCACGCCGGCATGAAAGCCGGTTGAGGGACAGGTTCCGGCTTCGCGGCTTCTTGAATTATCGGCACGGGTTCCGAGACCGGTGGTGGCGGGGAGACCGGAGTGGCTTGTTGATTCAGGCTCCACCGCCGGTGTTGGGTCAGTTAAAACCGGTTCGGTGTCGAAGGCCGGTATCACTGGCGTTGGCTCCACGAAAGCCGCTCTTGCTCCAGCGGGGAGACCGTGGCCGGTGTTGGTTCCACGAAGGCCGGCATAGGCTCTTGTGCCGAAGGAGAGACCGTGGCCGGTGTCGGCTCAACAAAAGTCGGTTCGGGAGCAGCTTCCGGCTTTGCGGTTTCTGGGACTACCGACGCTGGCTCCGAGGCCAGCCCTGGCGTCGAGATCGGCGGCGGAACCAAAGGGATCTCGGTAACGGGTGGCGCCGGTGTCGGTGCGGGTGGGCTTGTGACAACCGGCTGAGCTGGCGGTGGAGTAGTCACCGGGGTTGGCGCAGACTTAACCGATATTCCAGCTTCCATGGTGACGGGCTTAAGTAACGTCTGGTCAGCATCGCCGAACCGGCGCCTTGCCACAGGACAATAACGGGGCATGCTCCACCGACGGTGGCCGTTACCGCCGGATAGACCGTGGGACAGCAGACCAGCCCGGCCACTCCATCTTGCAGCAGTGTCTGCACACGCTCTTTGGCGGCGGCGGGATCGGTCGGAAGGGTGACGATTATCAGTGGGTGGTCGGCCGCCGACAGAGCGAGGACCAGACCGGGGATCAGGGCTAGCGAGTTGGCCGGACTGGTTGCGGAAAGCAGGAGTCCGATCGGTCGGCCTGTACCCGGTTTTTGAGGACCGGCAACCACCGGCGTCCGCCCTCTTCTGGCCCGGATCTCCCTGGCAAACAGGTCCGGCTGATAGTTCAACTGGTGGGCAGCAACACGGATCCGGTTCTGGGTTACCGGCCCGATCCGGCACTTATCGCCCTTGCCGTTCAGGGTATAGGAAACGGCGGCAGTGGATACGCCAGAGGCGCTGGCGACATCTTTGATGGAGGTAGATTGGCTCATGCTTATACTGTTAAGCATTGATTGTTATTGAAGTTAAGGCGGAAGGATAAAATCAAATTCTTGCCTAAGCGATCTGATGTCTTTCTGGGGGCACCGGTGCACCCTGTATTCACGCGGCTCAGCAAGCTTCGCCCTCCAGAAGACTTGATCTGTAAGAGGGAGGCTCTTGCAAAACCTCTAGAGCAGACGGTCGTGACGGAGCACGACCCTCCAAAAGATGATGGAAACGGCCTGTTTTGCAATATGGAGGGACAACCTCCGTGTCGTCCGAAGGGTTTTGCAAGAGCCTCACGGGAGTATTCTTCTGGAGGGTGAAGCTTGCTGAGCCGCGTGGGCAGAGCGAATCATGCGAGCTCATCATGGCCGGGATGTGCCTGGGCTCGGACATCGCGCGCAAGCGCTGCTCCTACAAGTTTTCAAAGGTTGGCTGGGAATGTCAGGCTAAGATTTTTCGCACGAAGCCGCGAAGGATACAAAGGGGAAATTTGATCAATCTGGCTTTTATTGAAAATTATTTCTTTGCTTCGTGGCTTCGTGCGGAACCTTTTTTCAGAGCCTGAGGCGTTGTCGCTGGCTGGATTTTTAAGCGGCGGGACGCCGCTGCCACTTTGAAGAAAGAAGCTTCATTGCCTTTGCCTTTGCTTATACTGTTAAACATTGATGCTTATTGAAATTGAGGCGGAAGGGTAAACCGAAATTCTCGCCTAAGCGATCGGATGTCTTACTGAAATCCCCGGTGCACACTGTATTCACGCGGCTCAGGGAAGCTTCGCCCTCCAGAAGACTTGATCTGTAAGAGGGAGTATTCTTCTGGAGGGCGAAGCTTGCTGAGCCGCGTGGGCAGGACGAATCATGGGAGTCTATCGTGGCCGGAACGTCCCTGGGCGCGGATATCGCGCGCAAGCGCTGCTCCTACAAATTGTCATGGGCGCCTCCCTCGTGAGATATCGCGCGCAAGGGCTGCTCCTACAAGTTGCCAAAGCCACGAAGAGGAAATTTGATCAATCCAAGTTTTCTTAAAATCCAATCCCTACTTCGTGGCTTCGTGCGGATTTTTTTTCGGATCTGAGGCTACGACTTCACATTAATCGGCAACTCCACCGGTACGTTCCACTTGGGACAAGAAATTCGGTATGCACATTCCTTGTCCAGCCGGTATCGCCCCCGAGCCCCATGTGCCAGCCGTCAACAATGACCGTTGTTTCTTTCCGGGGGGCAAGCTCCCACACATGTTTGACCGCCATAAGATCTTCGGGCGTGTGATGAAGCGCACTGAAATGCATGAGAGGCGCTCCCTCTGAGTCAAAGCGCACTGGTGCTGGACCGCCCCGAAGTTCAAACCAGCGAGCATCCTCGCGCCCACCGCAATCCCCGGGAGAGATATAAGGCTCCAGCATCGAGGCGATGGCTGCCTCATGAATCCCAACAGAGGCGCTGAGCTTACGGTCTACATAATTCTCCCAAGGGCCACGTCCAAACCATTGGACGTCTTCGAATCCGGGAACCAGATCAAACCGTAAGCCAATACGCGGAACCAACGGAAAGGCCTCGGAGACCACGGCGGTCATGTCCACACGGATCCCTTCCGCATCAATATTCCAAACAAGTGTTGAACGAATGGGGCGAGCCACATCGGTCCCAGTGAATTCGACTTCGGTTTCAATCCGAACTGCCGCCTCGCCTTCGAACACATTCATCGAACGGAGCGTACGCTTCAGCCCGTATAATCCGCTTCTCAGCCAATCGCCATGATAACTGCCAGCCTCATCGCCAAGCTTCCAATCATTGTCGGTAGGAGCGCGATAGAAAATCTCGGTCACGGGTTGGGCAAGCAATTCCTCGCCGTTCTTTTTCCATGAACAGAGTTGCCCGGTCGTCTTGTCCCACACCCCTTCGAACGACGATGTTTTGACAACCAAGGCCTTGGCCTGCTCGACGCTGATCGATCCTGAAGGGCATCGCCTGGGGAGCGGAAGTGCCTTAACGGGAAGTGCGAATTGTGTTCGATAAATTTCATAGCCGCAGGGAGCCCATGCCATGCCGGTATTGAGAACCGCTATCAACTCGATGAAGTATTCCTTCCCCGGCTTCGGTTCCGGTAGCACCATCGCTATTTCGCGCTGCTGTTTCATCCCCGGGGCGACATCGGGCGAGTGAATCATGCCGGACTGGATTTTTGCGCCGCTTCCCGTGATGCTCCAAAGGAGGTCAAGGTTTTGGAGTCCGATAAATAGGTTTTTATTCCACACGGTCACCGTTTTCTTCTCAAAATCAACCGCCGTGATCGTCACCGGTGACTGTGCATTCTTAAGTTCGTATGCACCCGAATGCGGCACCAGGTCGGCGCCGACGATACCGTTCAACACCTGCGTGGGGTGTTCTCCGCATAGATGATAGGGGAACTCCTCGCCGAAATCGTTGCCGAAGCCGTAAACCAACCGGCCATCGGGGAGGCGCTTCGCAATACCCTTATCCGCCCAATCCCATACGAACCCGCCCTGGAACGGCGGGTGCGTGTCGACGTAGTCCCAAAACTTCCGGACGTTTCCCGTAGCATTCCCCTTCGCATACGCATACTCACACATGATCATCGGGCGTTTTTCCGTCGCCGCTTCCATCACACTAGTGACCCAATCCAGCGACGGATACATGGGCACCATGATATCGCTGATCGAGGCGGGCGGGTTGCCGCTTTCGTACTGGACCGGCCGCGTGGGGTCAGCCGCACGGATCCAACTCGCCATCGCCGCATGATGCGGACCGAGCGACGATTCATTTCCAAGCGACCAAAACGCGATGCAAGGGTGATTCCGGTCGCGTAGCACCATGCGAACCGCGCGCGAAAGATAGGCCGCCGCCCAGCGCGGATCGTTTGAGAGGTCGCCATTCATTCCGTGTGTCTCAAGATTCGCTTCGTCAACCATGTACATACCGAGTTCGTCGCAGAGATCATAGAATCGCGAATCGTTCGGGTAATGAGACGTACGAACCGCATTAAAATTTAATTTCTTCATTGCTACCAGGTCGGCCCGCATGTCCTCCACGGTGACCGCACGCCCGCGTTCCGGATGAAATTCATGGCGGTTGACACCACGGACAATCAGGCGTTTGCCGTTGAGAAAGACCTGCCGATCCCGAATGACGATTTGCCGGAAGCCCACACGCGTACTTTCGAAATCGATCGCTTGTCCCTTCTCATCAATGAGCGTCATCGTGAGCGTGTACAGATACGGGGCTTCGGCCGACCAGCGATTCGCGTCCGGGACCAGAATGCTGAACTTTGCCGCTCCCTTCATCAGGTTTGCCGAGGGGTTGTACATATACCCATGTTCAGAAAATACCGCAGTCACGGGTGCGTCCAAGACGGGTTTTCCATCCGCATCATACAGCATCAGAGCGGCCTGGTAGCGTGCGAACTCCGGCTCAAAATGACATCCCATTCGGTTGTGTTTAGCAAAGGTTGAGGAATCGCGCCGAAGATGTGGAATTTCGGAGAGGAAGACTTGTGCCTCCAGCCTCGCCTCGCCGCACGACTCCTCGAACGTGGTGCGGATCATAAAGTCCCGTATATGCGCAGCTGGCTTACTGACAAGCTTTACCCCGCGCTGGATCCCGCTCATGAACCAGAAATCCTGGTCCTCAAGGTAGGTGGACGACGCATAACGCATGACAACTGCTTCGATGGTGTTCGTGCCAGCCTTAAGGTAGCGCGTAATATCAAACTCCGCAGGCAAGCGACTGTCTTCGCTATAGCCCACTTCGACGCCATTGATGAATAGATAAAAGGCGCAGTCGACTGATTCGAACACAACAAAGGTACTCCGATCTTTCCAGGAGGCGGGCACGGAAAACGTCCGTCGATAGACGCCTGTCGGGTTTTCGTCAGGCACAAATGGCGGGTTCGGCTGAAACGGAAAGACAATGTTGGTGTAGATCGGTTTATCAGTTATGTTTTTCTGGGTGAGTTGCCAGTTGCCGGGAACCGGAATATCGTCCCAGTCAGCCGCATTGCCCGAATTCGCCCGGAGCGCCAGTGCCCGTTCTGATGACGATGCCAATTGAAATTTCCAAATGCCATTGAGCGTCTGCACAAACGGCGAGCGCGTCCGATCACAGGTGCGAGCGGAAGCCTCATCCGGATATGCGCCAAGAGGAGCGTGGATGAGTTCACGATTCTTTTCAAAACAGGCAGGATTTTCGATTTCAGGGTGAGGTGTACGCATCATAAAATTATCCGATCTTTGGTCTTTTGGGTTTCAACCTGTTAGCTAAAATACCAGAATTTTGAACAGAAGCACGCGAAGCTCGCACAGGAAATCTCTCTCAATAGGTTCCCATATTCTCTAGAATCAGGTCGACCTTCTGAACGCTGTCGCCCGTCCCTAGTAGCAGGGTAATCTTTTTGATGCCCAGCAGGGCAGGCGTTGTGGGAAGTGGAATGCAAATTTCCTGTGAGACCCAACGTGTATGACGAAACTTCATAAAAAGTTCCTGGGATACACTGCGCCCCTCCGGCGCCGGTCGCTCCAAACTCACCACCGCTCTGAGCTCTGGCCCCCGATTGCGGTAACGTATCCGTAACTCCCTCCCCGAAAATGCGATCCCTTCCAGCGGCGAGTCAAGCATCCAGGTTACTGCCGCCTGCCGAACGTTGCTCCCTGTCAGTCGGACCCTGCTTTTGGCGTGGTTAAAATTAAGCGCACTCCCATCGGGCGACCAGACCACTGCTTTCAGGGCTGGGTCCAGCAAGGCCACTGGCGGGCTCTCAGGATAGATGGAGCGCATGGAACCGGACAGCCCGCGTTGTTCTAGATAACGGGCCATGGCCTCATCGCTCGCATCCAGTGCGCCGAGTATCAGCGACATGACATGCACCGACGTCTGGCATTGAATGGGGAGTCGGGTGGCCGTACACATGCCCTCCCAAGGCCCATGATCCGTAAACAGCGATGAAACCTCATCCCAGTTTTCAGACAGAAACGCCTCTATCTCATCAGGCAAAATACTGTAGGCCACGCCCAGTGTGTAAAGCGACGGTGCATTAGTGATTCTTTGGTCTTTGACTACGGCAATATCCGGCACCCCGATTTTGCCGGTGTACTGATTGCCAGAACCGCTATACGCCTCCGATAGAAAGCCCGGCAAATCATGGGCACGTGCGTAATCCAGATGTATTCGCACTGCATTTTCAAGATTGGCGCGCCAGCCGGCTTGAGCGCGCTCCCCCATGAACAACGAAAGTCCGAGCGACTGAAACGCCGACCCCTCCCACACTGCCAACGTAAACAGTTCCGACCCGGTGGTCATAACACGTGATTTTGACTTAAACGCCTGATAGCGAAGGGGATCATCAGGAAAACGGAATCTGAGCACGACAAATTGGAGGGGGCCCCTGAACTCATTCACAAGGTAGTCCGAATAAGCTACCTTCCAAACCTTGCTCTCATCACCCCACCCCAAGAATTGCTGATGCGTGGCATTCCAACCAAATCGAAAAAGGCCGCGCCGGGGATCATAGAGACACCGATACCCCGCCTGCTGGGCATCCAGGAAAGCGTCTAACCGTAACCGGATGCTGACTGCTATGGGATCGTTTTTAATATTCGGCCGCAAAAGCAAACCGATCGTCTTGGCGACCGACGCGCTGAGATTGGCATTGTCGCCAAAAACCACCTGAACCACGCGGCGATCTAGGTTGGTCATGATTTTGATCTGATCGTAATGCGATGAAAAAGGAGCAAGCGCGCCCTTGAATCCGGCCTGCCCAAATCCATACCCAGCTTCCCGTACAATCTCGCCTTGCTCATCATTTTTCCACGGTCGGACCCAGCCACATTGCTCCAGCGCCCGCCAGACGGCCAAACCATCCTGTTCACCAAATACTCCAATAAAATCCTGCTTATAGGCATCGGATGCCAATGGAGCCAAGCGGCGCCCCTTTTCAAACCCAATAAAATTGCACAACAAGCCACGATCACTCAGGTCGGGATCGGCCTGATCCTGAATCAACGACCGGGTGACCCGATCCAGCTGCCTCAAGGCCTCGGCACGCGAAACATAGGGTTGGTCGGCGTATCCCGCTACGATGTGAGCCAGAAGTTCGAGCCATTCGCCAATGGTCGTAAGCTGCGTAAAACTGCGGATATGCAGGCCCGTCCGCTTATCATCATTCCAGCCTTCCACGGGGTAGCCAGACTCCTGATCGAACAAGCCCTGTCCGGGCTTGATGTAACCCAGCGCATTTTCCACCAGCTGCCGCATATGGACATGCTGGGGATTAATCGAGGGCAGCGAGAACGGCGCAGAAGCCGGCTCGCCCGCCATAGCCACGCAGGTTAAGCAGGCCAGCCCCGTGATTAAGAAGAGTCTATTCATACGCTCCTTTTCAAACTCAAATCTCGGATCACCTTAGTCACGCTCAAGCCACCACCAAGATCCGATAGATCGACCGGCAATCGCATCTGATTATTTTTTAACTTAGCGCCAATAACGCCCTCCAGCGCCTGCCTCAACATCCAGGCCGCCGCGCCGGTATACCCATTCCAGATCATTCGCCCGGAATCAAATGTACTTAAAAAGTCGGCCGCCTGTTTATTGGGCTGGCCGCCATACCGTTCAATCTGGTCAGGTGTCGTATGGGTCAACGGCGAAATTTTACGCCATAATCGCACGGCCGTTTCACGATAGTGCTGCGCCATGGCCTCATCCCCTGCCGCCGCCCGCTCGTCGGCTAGCTGGCGCGCGGCCCCCACCATCCACTGAACGCCATGGCAATACATGCCATTTTCCCGCACGCCTTCAGGATAGCGACAACTTCGGCCCAAATACGGCTTGGTCTCCTCATTCAGTGCCGGCCAGCCCAACAGAATCACGTTATCTCGCTCCAAAGTCCGTAGCGCCGTGTCAAATACCGTTCTAGCTCGCGTTTTATCAATCCCTGCAAACACCGCCCAGGCCGCCGTCAGGGCATCGACTTCCCAAATCCCGCTCCCTTTGACGCCAATCTCTGTTCCGTCATCATGAATAGCGCGCAAATACCGGTCTTCCCGCCAGGTGGCATTAACAGCAACACCCAACGCCTCCATCTGATGCCGATATTCCTTCGCCTGACGTGGCTTACAACGGCGTTCGAGCAACGGCATGAGTTCCCTCAAAATGTAGTAAAGGAAGAAGCCCATCCAAACACTTTCCCCACGCCCCTCACTCCCAATCTCATCTAAGCCGTCATTCCAATCTCCAGTTCCCATTAAAGGCAAACCATGCTGCCCCATCCGTTTATTCAGAACCAAATCGAGCGCACGTCGCACGTGTGCAAGTACCGAGTCCTCACGGGTTGATCGAATGGGGAAAAAGCCCATGCCTTGTTTGCCCTCAGGCAGGGGTGGAAGCGGAACCTCTGCATCCAAGTACGGCACCGTCTCATCCAATAGCGTTTCATCCCCGGTCATGCGGACATATTCCGCCACGGCCCAGCCCAACCACAATAGATTGTCACAAGCATGCGAGCGGCTGGAAAAACTAGTCCGGCCATCCTGTTGCAGGAAGAACCAATGGACCGTGTCGCCTTCGACAAATTGCTGAGCGGCATGCAAAAGGATCTGGCGCCGAGCCAATGCCGGCTCCACCCAGATCAAATTTACCGAATCCTGTAGTTGATCACGGAATCCGAATGCGCCACTGGCCTGATAGAAACCTTTCCGCGCCCAAATGCGTTCGGCCAGGGCTTGATAGCGTAGCCAGTACAAATAGCTATCCATCGCCGGGTCGGACGTCACCACCTCCAACGTCCCCATAAAACCATTCCACCAGCGGCGCGTCGCCTCCAACTGCTGGTCGGCATGATCAGGATCCAGATAGCGCTTGATGACCTGCTCTGCCTCAGCACGGGTTCCCGTCTGCCCCAGCACCACCACCACTTCACGCGCGGCATGAGGAGGAATGTCTAGTGCAATCCGAAATGCCGCAACCGCCTGAATATCAGAATCATGATAAGTCGCCGACCCGCCTTCCACCCAGGCGGGATGCGCCACCGTCCGGCCTTCACCGAAAAATTCGCCGCGCCGAATGGTACTCGCTTCGGGTGCGGGCGAAACCGCCACAAAGGCAGGCCCTGAGCGGAACGTGTTGCGAGGATTCTCAAAAAACAAATTTCCTGCTTCGGAGGACGGCTGATGAAGCAACGTGCCCGAATGCTCCGGTTGAGCGGCCAGCGTTATCTGAAAGTACGGGGCACAATAGAAACGCCGCAGTTGGTCACCCTCGTTCCGCACTTTCAACTTGTAAACCCCCAGCGGTTCATCCGGCGGAACAAAAACGGTCAATTCTGTAACCAGCGTCTCCTGCCTCATGTGAAAAACAGCTGTGCCATCAACCCTGAACTCTACCTCATATTTAGCTCCCGCCGCACGTAGCGGTTCATAGACCGGCGAGAACCATTGCTTCTGATCGCGATCGTACAAATAGATCGCCTCGCCAGGTAACTCGCGTGTCGTGGTGTCCGCCCAGTCAGGGGTCAGCCGATTCTGCTGCGAATTGATACTGGACGACGTATGCAACCCACGATTCGTCACGGCCATCACATGGCCTAGCGCATTCGACATCGTGTGATCAAAGGGACGCGGCGTAAAAGGCGTCAACACCCGCATCACACGGCCCTCTTCCTCAAAGCGGGTATAAGAGCCGACCCATCCCTGAGGGCGCCGGCCATGCCCGATCAACAAGCCTTCCGATTCGTGTGCCGGACGTGCGTGTCCGGGCGGGCAAAAGGCCTCTATCATCGCTTTAGCAGCCTGTTGTGACCCCGCACAACCAACCCAAAAACGTACCGTTCCCTCACCTCCCGGTGGAAGCTCCAACCTTAACGCCAGGCTTGCTATGCCATCAAACATCGGGCACGGTGCGATCGCTTCAGGCCTACGCCATCGGCCCTCGCTCAAAGCTTCAGACGTCCATAACGTGCCAGCTCGCCCAATAAATTCGACACGCGCGACATGAACCCCTTCAGGATCCCGGTCAGCGGCCAGGAAGCCGGCCAGTTTACTGGTGTGATGAAACGCCATCACGGTGTTTAATTCAGGAATAAAGGATACATCCGGAAAAAGCCGATTGAACTGCGTGTGTCCACGATCCGCATCCATCGAATTGAGCGACCATTCGACGTAAGGAACCACACCTAGTGATCGCGCTTTCACTCCCGTGTTACGCACCTTGACGGTCCAGGCTTCTAGCGCAAGGGACTCATCCGGCAGCGTGACGCTGATGTCGGTTTCAAGCCCATGCTGATGCTGGCGAAAACGTAGGCCATTGCCCTCATCCAACACCTCGGATTGGGGTTCGATTTCCGCAGGGTAATTCCCCAGAACCGGCCAAGACACAGAGTGCCCCTCCTGTGTAGGATCCGTCTCCACAAAAAACAAGGCACGCCCGGCTGGATCGCGGCCTTCATACGAACGACGATGAAGGTCAAATCGTTGTGGAAGATATTCGGCACGCGGAGCGCCACCCGGCTGCAGGGAAAAGGCATAAACACTGTTGCGTAATTCCGGCACTTCGGGAGGGAGCCCGCCTCGGGCACGAAGAATCCGAAAAACGAAAGCGAGTAACACCACACAGGCAAACACCACGCCGACGAGAAACAGTCCAGCACTCCACGGCAGATCCCATATCCGCTCGATCCACGGGGTACTCGCTAATTGTATGGCTTTGGACTGATCCCAGACCTGTTTCCACGCTGCACCGGCGGGAATATAAAATGGCAACAACAATGGTGCCCAGGTCGTGAAGCGCTTGATTCCTTCCGGAATGAACTGGGCGGCGGCATGGGGCCCCAGGAAACGGGACACCCGTTCATCCAGCCGATCCATACCAAGAAAGCTGAGATTCACCAGCGTCGCCACCCTCAATCCCATGTGATCCAGCCAGATCAGAATTCGAAACGCATCGTAGGCCAGAACCCACATAAATACCTTCAAGCTCCACGCCTCAAATGCAGAGCCGTCCAATAGACCGGTTTGCGCAATACAAAATAAGGTGTGAACGGCGCCGTCCTGATTGTACCAAGTGGGGACCGACATCTGGCGTAAAAAGGTGAAAATGATCGGGGCCATCCACAATCCCCAACGCAGAACAAAGATAGTCCCGTCGGCCAGTTCGGCCATCCCTTCGCGCGAAGCGAGTCGCCGGACAGGAGCCCACTCACGCTGAAATAAAGCCAGCAAGAAGGAGCGATTGATCGCGAACAGCCAGGCGGCAACACCCCAAGAAATCACGCCAGCCAAGGCCTCATTCCATAATAACCGCGCTCCACCGGCATATTCACCCAGGCTCAAAAAGCCCCATCGGCTTAGGAGCGGGTAGACATCGTAGGGCTCGGGGGTCATCCCGGAACCACAATACAGAGCCAATTTTGCCGCCACCACCGGGGTTTGCGAGGTATCGAAATAAAAACTAAGCGCGGCTCCTACCAGGCCACCCAGCACAGCTTCCACCCCATAGAGCCGCCACCCCGCCATGCGGCCGCGCCCGATGCTCCAGCGTCCCGCATCGCTGACGACACTCATGCCCGAGTAAATTAGTACGCCAGCTGCAAACCCTAACGCCGACCGCTCTGGTAGAGTCCACGTAATAAATTGGTGACTCCATGCCCACGAAATGAAAAGACCGGCGGCCACCCCACGCAAGAGCAAGGCGGGCCGTCTGTAATTTCGTGCCAAGCGCTGGAGAAAAGACGGGCTTCCATCAAAACTTTCCACACTAGTTTTGATAAGTGGGAACGTGACGGCACCTAAGACAGCCCACGCTATGAGTGGCGAAAGTGCATAAAACTGGGCCCACAAGGAGGACGCTGCAACCCAGTGCCCCACCTGTAAAAGGCCCATGAGCCAGCCACTAAAGATCAAGCCTTTGTGAAAGCCTTTGCGCCCCGAGTCCAGCAAGGCTGGCCCTTGTATTTTTCGACGATACATCGCATCCAACAGCATGCCCGTCAACAAATACGCCTCAGCCCAGAGCAACCCTTGAGACAGCATGGTGGCGACCACAGAAGCTAGTGGTTGCAATAACACAGGGAAGGCATAGAGGCCAGACCCCATATCCGCAATGATGGGAGAGACCGAAACGGCCAGGGCCGCAGCAATCAGAATTTTAACAGAACCGGCATCCCATAAGCGTCCCCCCCACCCTTTTCCACTCACCCCACCGCAGGCCAAGGCAGACACCAGATTAAAAACTGCCAATATCACCATTCGCCCCACAACCACTCGGACTTCTGCGCCGCCTCCATTGCCAGGCAAAAGCAGTGAGCCCGCCTGCAACATCAAGTCGCGATTCGGCAGGAACAACAAAAGCCCGAATAGGAAGGGAATAGAAATTAACCGCATCCCCGTTACCGCATCCAAAGGACGTTGGGTTGCCAGCAAACGCCTGGCATTGGCAACATGATAAAACGCCCAGAAGATAACGGCACTCAAGCGTGTCATTTGGCCTAACTCACGCCACTGAGAAGCAGCCGTCCAAACCGACAGGTCGCTCGCCGCCATCGTCACCAAGCCGGGAATGAACACATGCTGAAAGATTTCCGCCGCCGTGGCCCCGCGTCCTGCCCAGAGCCGGGTAAATAATGCGGCCATGAGCGCTCCCGCCAAAGCCACGCCTATTGAGGTAAAGGGGAACCGGCCAGGCCCCGTGTTAGCGGTTGCCAGAATGGTGAAAACAGAGGCCATCCCAAGGATACAGGCTATTCCGAACATGAGGTCGCGCAGCCAGCCTGGGGTCAGCGGGGCTACCGAACGGCGCCGCCTAAAAACACGCGCTAAAGCTGCGGCTAGGCAGGCCGCCACCACTAAACCGAGCCACTGCCAGCACGAGCTGGCCATGGCCAAGCGCCAAGGCGCCCACACTACAAGCTCCGCCTTAACCGCAAGGCCGCCAGACAAGGGGCCACCCCCACCCTGATGCGACACAACTAACACCACTTCATTCCATGAACCGATTTGTGTTGGGTTTAAGCGTAGCTCTCCTCGTCCTTGTCGTTCTCGTAGCACCAAAGGAATAGCCTGGACTCCTGCCGCACCTTTGACTTCCCAGCTGACAGGTAGCGGGAGGGGAGCCTCAGCATCAAGTTTATATTCATAACGGAGTCCATGCGCGGTAGCGGGAAACCCGTCCTGATCCGAATATTTAGCCCAGATCCCCGTGGCAGCGCCTGGCGGCAGAAAAAAGTGCAACTGCCAGAACTGATTAGATCGGGTGAGATCTGCATGAGCCCCAGTAATCTGAAAAACTCCTTGCTGAGAGGCCTCGCTTAATGTTCGCTCGGTTGGAGTCGGCGTCAGTGCCCATACGGAGGCCTGAACGCCAAAAACAACCATGAGAAATATCGCTCTAATGTGAGTCATCCCGGTACGCATACGCCTCTGCTATTTGAATTATAGTTGTTATTCTGCAACGCAAAGAGACGCTACAAGGTCATTTAAGTCCAAAAAAACGGCGAATCCGGATGGCAAGCAGGGATCCATTTTCTACTATAGGCACACTTACGGCTAAGGCCACCATCAACGCCGCACGCTCGGTTAAACGCTTTTCAAGCACCGCTGCCAACTTGCTTGCCAGCTCTGAATTCGCTTGTAACAAATCAGCAAAAGCCTGTTTTGAAACCCGCACCACCTCGACATCCCCAACCGCCACCACCGTGGCCAAACGCCGTTCCCCTGTCAGCAACGACATTTCGCCAAAGAATTGTCCATTGGATAGTTGGGCCACTTCAGCATTAACCCCATCCGCGCCACAAATTGAAACCGCCACAGTTCCTGAATGAATCACATAGAAAGAATCACCCGGCTCCCCCTGATGACAGAGCGCTTCGCCGGTGGCAAAGGGAATTGTGTCCACCGCCAACACCAAGCGCTCGCATTCAGCATCGGATAAAGATTGAAACAGCTCGACACGCCGAATCAGCGCCAACACCGAATTCCGAATGGCCAAGCGGACACTTCGTTCCGTCGTCAGTCGATTGCTGAGCCGCACATCCTGAATGGGGTACGGAATACCAATCCCTTCGCGCTTAAACACATACCATAGCCGGTCCATGACGGTGCTTTGAATGGGATCCAAGCGCGTATAATCCGCTATGAAAAACTTAATCGTGAAATTCATCGAGAAATCACCATACCCCGTGAGATAGACCCTAGGGGGTGGATCTTTCAACACTTCCGAAACATCGGCCAACACGCTGAGGATCGCGCTTCTGACGGAATTAGGGGGGCTCTCATAATCCACTCCGATCGGAAGATAACACCCATGGTGTGTGGTAGGGCGTGAAAAATTCACAATCGCATCGCGTGCAATCGAGGCATTGGGAATAATTATATAATCTTCGGATTTGGTTCGAAGTCGCGTCGCACGCCAAGTCGTGTCGACCACACACCCCGTATTGCCGCTGATGGTCACCCAATCCCCTATGTGAAAGGGCCGCTCGGTATTCAGGGCCAGTCCGGCGATCAAATTGCCCAAGGTGTCTTGGGTGGCGTTACCCACAATATACCCCACCACCAGTGAGGACATTGCAAAAACATTGAGAGGCAGATTGGGGAAAAAGCCGTGAATGATCACCATCAACGCCACCAAAGACAAGATCCAACGGCCGATATCCCGCAGCAACAGAGGAACGGGTGGGCGCCTTCGCCAATGGGCCATCACCTCAAAAAGCAATACATCTCCGGCCTTGAGCGCAATGGACATCACAAGAAAGATCGTAAGCGCGAATACCACATTCAGAACGAGGGGATCAAATTCGCTGAGTATCGGCTTTAGGAAAAAGGTCAGAAGCAATACCAGCGTCAGCAAATTGAGGGGGACGCTGACAGTACGAAGCACATGATGTCGGACCCAGTAACGCTGCGCCAGCGAAACGCCGACATACACGAGGATACACAAGCCGATCCGCACCAGCAGGCTAACGAAATCAATCCGCTCGCCCCCCGGCATCAATGTCCAGACTGCTAATTCCATCGTGACATCTCCGCCATAGAAGGGGGTATTCCGAAAGGAAAATTACTTCACTTTATTAACCGCAGCCCCTACCTTAGCGCCACCCAAGTCTTCCTCTACGTCCGTACCGGCTTTAGCACCTTTTGCAATCATAGAGGCCAACTTGGCTTTCACGATTTCAGCCGCTGCAGCCGTCTCAGAGTCCTGCTTGGACTGCGCCTTGGATTTTTCTACTTTTTTCTTTTTGAATTCCCGCTCCGTCTTCTTTGATTGAAGCTCATCATACTTGCTCAGCGCTTCGGTAGCCTTGTCGTTAGAAGAATATTTGGTCGAACCCATGATCAAACGAGGGGACAATTTATTCCCGGCAAAAGGGATCCCTTTATTAAGCTCATCTGCGCGCCATTCTTTGCCCGCATCCGCAACCGCCTTCGGAAAAAGCTTGGTCTCAAGCTTGATTTCGGAATCGAGGACTTTAAATTCCGCAGCAGACATCAGCGAAACCTCAACTTGCTTGTCATAGCCCTTTAACCTGACGAGATAAAATTCTTCACCGGCACACACAATCGATGCAGTCATGATGACACCCAGCACGCCGACAAACCATTTCTGTGCGCTCATATAAAGGCTCCTTATAAAGATTAAAAAAGTAGAATAGAAATATTAGCTACGCCCTTGCCTGAGTACAAGCCGATTATCTCAGAGCCTCTGCAAAACCTCCAGAGAAGATGGTCGTGACGGAGCACGACCCTCCAGAAGATGATGGAAACGGCCTGTCTTGCAATATGGAGGGACGACCTCCGTATCGCCCGCTGGGTTTTGCAAGAGGCTCATTTGCAGGTTGCGTCCATCGGGTTGGGCGATCGCCCAGCGTGCAGCAATGCGGTAGCCGGGGACCCACAGAATTTCCCCTTCACATTCAATAACGGGCACTCCAGACCGCTCGGAACGTGGCACTTTTGCATTCACCAAGATATCTTGAATTTTCTGGGAACCCTTCATCCCAAACGGAATCATCCGATCCCCTGCTTTTACGCCACGGATCCACAACTCCCGCTTCGCCCACATCGCCGCATTCAGCGTGGCTTTGGCTGGCAATTTACCGGGCCCCGCCCCTTTGTCCTTTACGACCCCCGAATCCAAGGTAATGATCACCGTGACACCCAAACGAGGAATCACGGTCTTTCCGGGAACCATAAGCTTTACTGGACCCCATTGAGCCTCCGTGTGCGACGGGGGCTCCATGCGCAGGACGCCATAGTGCCTGAGCACTTTCCACCCGCCCGGCAACTCGACCCTTCCACTGCCGGCACTCTGAGCGGCCAGATGATCCACACGTGATACAGCCTCAAAAGCCAGCGCCTCTTCAGGCACGCCCTGCCCAAAAAGCCAAAGCCGGATTACCCTGCGCCGTGCAGCAAGGGGGAATGCGCTTAAACGGTCACCTCGCAAGTTTTCCCCTAAAGGCTTTGCTGGACCAAGGCACTCCTTGAGGATATCGCGCGCGAGGTCATCCATCCACTCATCTTCTGCGGAGAAAACCTCCCGGGTACGCTGTAAGGTCTGGCGCAGGCCGGGATTAAAATCCCGCTCCAACAAGGGAATCAATTCATGTCTGACCCGGTTCCGCAGAAATACGGTATCGGTATTCGTTTCGTCTTCGCGCCAAGCCCAGTTATGAGCCCGCAGCATAGCCTCAATTTCGGCTCGAGTTACGCCCAACAGAGGGCGAATCAGCCCCATGCCGGATAGAGCCGTAGCGGGCGCGATCCCGGAAAGGCCCGCTCGGCCGGCTCCCCGTAAAAATTTCAATAACAGCGTTTCAACCTGATCATCGGCTGTATGTGCGGTCGCAATCAACCCCGCGCCCACCTTGCGGGCCGTTCGCACCAGAAACGCATAACGCGCCTGACGGGCGGCCATTTCCAAAGAAACACCGGTGCGCCGAGCCAGTTCAGGCACTTTCACGCGGCCGATTACGCAGGGGATTTTCAACTGTTGCGTCAGCGTTCGGACAAATCGAGCATCCTCTAGGGAGGACTTGCCACGGATGCCATGATCCAGATGTGCCACCGTCAATTGCCAGCGTTTAGCCTTCATCCCTGCATGCAAGGTACGAAGCAGCGCCACCGAGTCCGCCCCACCGGACACCGCCACAAGAATGTGCGAACCCAGCGGGATAGCGGAGTGGTTAATGGTTAACATTTTCTGATCAGTTCATCGGTTCAAGCCGGCGAATCCCGCCCATATACGGGACAATGGCTTCGGGCAGAGTCACGGTTCCATCGGCCTCTTGACCATTCTCAAGGATGGCCACCATGAGCCGCGGAAGAGCGACTCCGGAGCCATTCAAGGTGTGGACAAAATCGAGTTTCCCATCCGCGCGCCGATACCGGATGTTCGCGCGTCGCGCCTGGAACGATTCGAAATTGCTACAAGACGAAACCTCTAACCAGTCATTCTGGCCCGGCGCCCAGAGTTCGATGTCATAACATTTCGCTGCGGCAAAACTGATGTCGCCCTTGCACAAGGACAGAACCCGATAATGCAGACCCAAGCGCTGCAACACATCCTCCGCATTCACCACCAGTGACTCCAGCTCAGCATAGGATGTGGATGGCTCGACAAATTTCACCATCTCCACCTTGTCAAACTGATGCACACGGATAATCCCACGGGTATCCTTGCCCGCCGCACCTGCCTCACGCCGAAAACACGGCGTATAGGCTGTTAGATAAACCGGAAGGGGTTTATCAATCACATCGTCCCGATAGTAATTCGTTACCGGCACCTCGGCCGTGGGGATCAGCCAGAGATCATCTGTGGCGTGATACATATCCTCGGCCATTTTGGGTAATTGGCCGGTTCCAATCATAGAGGCGGTATTTACCACAAAGGGGGGTAGCATCTCGGTATACCCATGTTCGGTCGTGTGGAGGTCCAGCATATACTGAATCAGCGCGCGCTGCAATTTGGCGCCTTGGCCGAGGTATAAGGGAAAACCAGAACCGGTCATGCGAGTCCCCCTGGCAAAATCAAAAATCCCCAGTCGCTCCCCTATCTCAACATGTCCTTTAGGCTGAAAAGTAAAAGAGCGGGCCGAACCGTGCAACCGTGCTACCACATTGGCCGTGGCATCCAGGCCATCAGGCAAACTGCTATGCGGTAAATTCGGGATTCGCAGAAGATTATCCTTGAGACGGGCATCCATGTCGCGGACTTCAGTATCCTTCTGAACAATCAAATCGCCCAGCTCGCGCATGGATTTCTGTGTGGCCGTGGTATCCTGCCCCTTGCTTTTGAGCATGCCGATTTCTTTCGAAACGACATTGCGCTGGTTTTTCAGATTTTCCACTTCGGTTACCAAGCGGCGGCGCACGGTATCATCAGCGACCACGGCATCCAAAAATTCCAAACTGGCACCACGCGACAATAATCCCTGCCGCACTTTGACCTCATGATCACGAATCATTTTGATATCCAGCATAAATCACCCCAAAGGTTGGTTCATAAAAAGTGAACTGATGCTAACGAAGCCTGCCGCAGGATGCAATGCCGGAAGCAGAATCACCCCCATTTTTCACATATCTGGTTCATACCGGCAGGCAACTTTGGTTAAGGTTCAAATCATGTTTTTACCCGAATGCAATTCGCGGGTCAGGGGACCTGACACAAACGTTCCCTTCACGCCGGGCGGCAATTCGATAACCCCGGTAAAGCTTCCTTCCGTTTGCTCCAGCGCGACACTGATGGTTCCGCGCGGATGCGGTATGGTCCCGCGCCCCCATGCCATGGGCCCGAACTGCGGCTCGATGCGCACATTCGAGAACCCGAAGCCTGCGGGGCGAATCCCCAGCAGGGTTGCAAAGGTGTGATAAACCGGATGGGCACCCCACGCATGACAATCCGACCGGCTCGGTTCGGGCATCTCCACCGTGGTCTTGAAGCCCATGCGTTTCAAGTATGACCAGAGATCGAGGCGCTTGAATAAAAGATCAATCCGGCCCACCTGCCTGGCGGCCTCAAAAAGGTAATGAGAGAAATAAATCGTGGCAGGCGACAGGCCAGACGCATCCAACCGCGTTTTCCGGTCTCCGGCTAGTACGGCGAAACATTGCGCATGCTCGCTGAAATGCTGGTGCGCCCGATCGTCGGCATACACCCCGCGCGTATTATCCCAAAACGCAACGGTAGTGGCCGAAGCAACCCGGTCTGCCAGTCGCCGATGGCGCGCTGCAAATTCCGGCTCACCATAGGCGTCCTCCAACTCTGCGGCCATTCGCAAGGTGTACACAAAATGCCAATTGATGATTCCACTGATTCCCACATCAGCCTCTGTCGGCATCCCCGCGTCCCAACCGGGAACCCAATCCACAAAATTCCAACCGGATACTGCCTCCAAGAGCCCATCCGCATTGACACGTTGAGCATAGGCATCCAGAACTCCCCGAACGCCTGGCATTCGCGCCTTCACGAATGCAGCGTCATCCCGCCACAATGCAAAGTCATGAACCATGCCGATCCAGTAAAGGGAAAAAGGCGGGATATATTGAGGCATCCGGCAGGGCGTGCGGGCTTGAGTAATTCCTGTAATTCCACGTGTTTCATCGAAAAGGCGAATCGCCTTGCGCGGCAAGCGATCGTCAGGGGTAAGCGTATAGGTCGTCAGCACTTCGAGCCGCGTATCCCCGACATACATCAGTTGTTCGTAGTAAGGACAATCCATGTAGGTTTCGTGCGAGCACATTTCCAAAACCCGGGTGGCCAGTGGCACGAGATCCGTTAATTCAGTAGAGGGAACCTCATAGTGACCGGTAAACTGATAGGGATAATGCGTCTCCTTTAAATGGAAATTTTCAATGACCAGCGGTTCGTCACCAGTTGAGATGACGATCTCCAGATACCGTCCGGCTTCCCACCAAAACGGTTCATACTGGCGGTTTTTCGTACCGTCATGAACAAAGGTATCACCCACCCCCATAAAATATTTTCCTTCAATTTCATCACGATTGCCTTTGGGGGGAGACCAATTTCCAGTCTCGGCATGGAGCTTTTCGAACAGAGCCTCTGCCCAGCGGACATGGAGTGTCGCGCCTTTCCCGCCCGAAAGGACAACCACCGGATAAGCACAATAATAGTTACAGAGATCAACAATCACCCGCTTCTTTGTATTGGCAGGGAGGGTCAACGAGGCCTGTCCGGCCAACAAACTGTTCCATTCCGGGGCCTCTTCCGCACAATGCTCCGCGGCCTTCACGAGCTGTTCCCTTAAATCAGCAGAGTCAATGGTCTGAACGTGCCGGGCCACTCCCACCCAGCGGGGTTCTTCAAGCATCGCAGGCAACATTGCGGGCCTTAACATCCAGTCATTAGGCCCCATGAAGGTACGGGCGGCACTGTAAGCCGGCTTTACAACCCGCACCGCCTGCCACCCCTCAGTTCCTTCGCCAAGCTCGTGTCCCCAATCATAATCAGCGCCATTAATCAGGGTTTTAGCACTGGTTCCCCATGCCATTTCCTGAGAAATGAACTTATAGCCACCCAAACGCTTGCATTCCCATGCGGCCTTTCCCGTATTCAACAGATCCGCCGGAACGCCTTCCGCCGCAAGGAGAAAGGCCGGACGAACCGTAATCTGTGCATGGGCCGATACGCACTCCGGACCAATCCAAAAAACGCGTGCCACGAGCGTATGGCTACCTGCGGGAAGTGATAAATCAAAGGTTTCAAAAAACCAGCCAACCCGTTCGCCGCGCTCCGGCCCCCGTCCCAAGCTTTGTCCATCGAGGAACAGCTCATAACGCTCATCTGCCGTCACATGAATCCTTACGGTCAGGGCGCTTTCCAAATTGAATATCCGCCGATAGGCCACAACCGCAGGATCGGTGCCTCGCACCTCGGGATGCCGCACCCAGGATGCAGGCCATTTTCCCCGCTCAAAAAGATTCTGCTTATCATTGACCAAGGGCTCTTCCGCCAAAACAATTCGTTGAAATTTATTTTCCATATAAGTTTTCCGTTTTGATTCAGGCGCTAGTACCAAAAGTGGGGTTGTATAGCAAGCCCGTCAGCGCTCGACACAGCAATTGTCATTATGACTTTTTTGGAGCGGAATCGGTGACGATTCCGGGCATTTCCGGAACGTTTACACGTTCCGCTCCGAGAAAAATTGACCGGACAAGGCCATAATGACAATTGCTGCGCTCGACAAGACTCAGGTTAAAAAGGTCTTCGTGCTTGTAATTCAGCCCCTCTTTGGTCAACATTACTGGAGATTTATGAAAACGTTAACTCCTGCACTTTCGCCCCGATTGGTACGTCTACGTACTACCGCCATGGCACAGCAAGGTGCTTGGAACAGCTCCATGGATCCTTCTATCTGTGATGTGGCCTTGGGATTCGCTGCGCGCCCCGGTCAGTCACGAGTCCAACGCAGAGCCGCTTTTCTGGAAGAACTGGTAAAGTTTTCGCCCATCCATATTGGGGCCGATTGGCAATTGGCTGGTGAGCACTTGCGCCCCCTCCAGCCACTCTCCCTTACCAGTCGTTCGCCCGATGAAATCTCAGCGCTGAAAAAAACATTTGGTTTAGACGATGCGAATTACGTCCGATTGGTTCAAACGGTCAAGGCTTGGCATGGATATGATGACGCGCTGCCAGACGGATTCACTGACGTCGAAGTTGGTGAAACAACGGCTGACGCCGCCCGGGGCCGCGGCTTCTGGTCCACTCGGGATCATGATAGCAAAGTCTATTGGAGTAGCGGCTGGATCGAAAACCACAGCATCCGCGACTTTGCCAAGGTATTACGCATCGGGTTTACAGGCATTCGTGCCGAGATCGAGACCTGTCTCACGAAGGCCGATCTGACGGATCCCGACTTTCCCCAACAGGAAAATTTCTGGCGCGCGGCTTTATCGATTTGTAACGCCGGCATCCAACTTGGACTGCGTTATGCCACTGAGGCGCGCCGTGCCGCCGAAGCCACCACCAACGCCGAGGAGAAAAACCGCCTGCTGGCCATGGCCGATAGGTGCGACCGCGTACCCGCCAAGGGAGCGCTTACTTTTGCCGAGGCGGTGCAGAGCCTCTGGTTCAGCCATGTTTTAACCTGCGGCGAGGATGGCATCAACGCCAACTCCATTGGCCGCCTCGACCAGATCCTCCACCCCTATTACACCTCGGATCTTGAAGCGGAACGTCTCACCAAGGACGCAGCGCGCGAATGGATGGAGGAATTAGGCTGCAAGCTTTATCTC
This sequence comes from Kiritimatiellia bacterium, assembly GCA_038330175.1. Classification (GTDB taxonomy): domain Bacteria; phylum Verrucomicrobiota; class Kiritimatiellia; order CAIKKV01; family CAITUY01; genus JAABPW01. The sequence goes on along the minus strand of JBBQNS010000014.1, from coordinate 23,566 downwards.
GATTACGATGTCCAAGCCATCACGCTCGGCGGCGTGGATGCCGCCGGTCGCTGCGCCGTGAACGATCTCAGTCATCTTATCTTGGAAGCCACCGACAACCTGAAGTTTATACGGGACTTATCCATTCGCATCAACCATGACACGCCCATAAAATTTCTTGATCACGCCTCCGAGCTGATTGCCTCCGGCGGCGGCATCCCGTTCCTTTTTAATGACGACTGTTTTGTGTCGGCATTGACGAATCATGGAATTGCGTTGGAGGATGCCCGCGACTATGCCCCCATCGGGTGCATTGAGCTGACGATCCCGGGCAAAGCCAACCCGCACGCCGTTTCCGGCTGGTTTAACGCCTCTAAATGTCTGGAACTGGCCCTCTTTGATGGATGCGATCCCCGGACTGGCGAACAGGTCGGCCCGAATTCCGGAGCTCTGGGTGATTTTGCAAACTTTGAAGCCCTCTGGCACGCTTATACAGTTCAGGTTGAATTCCTCGCCCGGCGCATGGTCTACCATTGTAACCGCGGCGAACTCATGCAGCGCGAACGAGGCCCCCTCCCCTGCTGGAGTACGCTCACCGACGCCTGCATCGAACGCGGGCGCGACATCACCAATGGGGGCGCCCTCTACAACTTCCACTCCGTCTGCCTGCTGGGCACCGCTAACACCGCCGATTCCCTGATGGCTGTTAAAAAAAACCTCTTTGATGAAAAACGGATCTCGGTTGACACCTTGCTCAAAGCCTTGAAGGCTAATTTTGAGGGCCACGAAGAGTTACGCCACTATCTGATTAAGCAGGTACCAAAATACGGCAACGACATTGCCGAGGTTGATGAGCTAGCCCGCCGGGTTGATAACCAGTTCATTGATCTCATGGACACCATGCGAAGCCCGTTGGGCGGCCGATATTTTGTCCATCTCTTCTCGTTCCTCTGTAACCTCCACTTTGGCAAAGCGCTGGGCGCTACCCCGGATGGGCGCCTGGCCGGCGAGCCCATTGCCTATTCCCTGTCCGCCCAGCAGGGCCGTGATGAGCAAGGCGTGACCGCCATGCTTAAGACGCTGGCGTGCCTGCCGCACAACCGGGCAGCCGGCGCGTCTGCCGCCATCATCGATTTGGATCCGAAACTGGTGGAAGGTGCTGCCGGTCGCCAGCGACTGGTAGCTCTGACCCGTGCGGCCATCTCCATGGGTATCGGCCAGTTGCAGTGGAACGTGGTTTCCGCCGAGCGATTGCGACAGGCCCAACAGGATCCAGAACGCTTCGGTAATATCCCTGTCCGGGTTGCCGGCTTCTCTCAAAAGTTCAAGCTGGTCGAGCCTGATTTACAGGAACACATCATTGCCCGCACCAAACACAAGCAGTGAAGCGAAGGACAACGGCGAAGGCAACGGAGCAACCCGTCACGCCTTCAGAACCATTGGCGATTTAACGGTAATACGCCGAGATGACGATTCGGCCATCGTTTCAAAAGATATGTGAATGGTTTGAGGCGGAAAAATATCTTTCGCGCGCTCAGCCCATTCGATCGCCGTAATACCGTCGGATTCAAAATATTCTTCAAGTCCCAGCATCAAGGCATCGAGCGAATCACGGAGCCGATATAGATCCACATGTACCAACGGACGAGTTCCTTGATATTCATGAACCAGCGTGAAAGTTGGACTGGTCACCGGCCGCCCAATCTCCAAGGCGGCCGCCAATCCCTGCACAAAACAGGTCTTGCCGCTGCCCAGATTGCCGTGCAATGCCAATATCCGGGAACCCGGTAACTGCTTCAACAAATGGCGGGCCAGCTTATGCGTGTCTTTCACGCTTTTAGATTCAACGATCAAAATGTTCATAACCATGGAGCTTCAATTCTTCACAACAGAGTCCATCTCGCAACTCAACCAATCCCTGTCTGGCCGTCATCTCCCCGATCCGGGTGCAGGAAAGGCGAAAGGCCTTCCGCCAGGCGGATTCAAAGGACGTCGTTTTTTTATAGGGAACGGTAAAGAGTAATTCAAAATCCTCCCCATCCGCAAGCGCATGATCCAACGGAGAGCGTTTATCCTTCATCCGCCGGGCCGCCGCGGCCACAGGAATGGAGCCAATATCCAACACGGCACCGGTTCCACTAGCCGCCGCTAACCGCCGCAAATCGGTGGCCAGTCCATCACTGACATCCATCATCGCCGTCACCAAACCTGAGTCACGCAACCATTGACCTTCCACCAGCCGTGGCTCAAAACTCAAATGACGGCCCAAAAGGCTGCCTCCGAGCGCCCCCGTCACATAAAGGGCATCACCTGGTTTGGCGCCTGACCGGAATAACGACTGTCCTCGGCGAATGCGCCCAACGGCAAACACATGGATTTCCAAAACCTTCCCACAGGCGGTGTCGCCCCCCACAATGGCCACACCATACCGGCGCGCCAAGCGCGCCATCCCCCGGTAGATCGACTCTATGTGGGCGACAGATGTCGTGGGCGGGGCAACCAAATCCACGAGGATCCACAGGGGCTCCCCCCCCATGGCCGCGAGATCACTCAATACCCGCCCTACGGCTTTATGCCCAATAGACATCCCTGCCGCCTCCGACAAAAAATGGACACCTTCGATGACGGGATCGCTTTTTAGCAGGAGATCGTAAACATCACGCCGGCCCGTTCGCACCACGGCACAGTCATCCCCGATGCCTGAGACCACATCTGCACGTCCGGGCACCAGTTTTTTCAACCGGCGGATCAAGTTATCTTCACCTATAATTTTGATATTCATTGAAGGGTTATACGGCTCATCTTTAGCATGGATTAGAAGGTTTTACAGGATAATTCCATTTGTCCTTGTTGCCCATTGCTTAATTCAACCCGCGCTTTCAATCTTTGGAGCCGGCGGTCTCCGCCGGAGGTGACTGCGGGTGGTTGAGTCAAATGCATAACCAGGCAAGGACATAAATCCTGTTAAAAATTTACGAAGAAAATGGCGTGATTAATTCGTGCCATTATGACATAAATTTCGCCCATGATAAGTGCCATCAGACGACTACTCGGGTAAGACGACAAGTTTTTCAACCTTTTGGAAGCCAGTGCCGACGAAGCCAAGGCCAGCGTCCAACTCCTGCTCACTCTGATTAAATCACCAGAGAGCACAACCTCCATGGGCGATTTCATCCAGTCTCGCCGTAAAGACAAACGCATTACGGAAGAGATCACTGAAGAGCTGTGTAAAACGTTTGTGACCCCGCTGGAACGTGAAGATATTGAATCGCTCTCGCTGGCGCTCTATAAAATCCCGAAAACCGCCGAAAAATTCAGTGAAAAATATATGCTATGCAAGGCGGGGCTTAAAGACGTTAGCTTTTTGGAGCAAGCGGCCATTTTGGAGAAAACCACGGACACCATAGCCCAGATGGTTAAAAAAATGCGTAAACGGGCCCACCTCGAAGAAATGAAGGAAAATAATACCCGCTTGCACTATCTGGAAGGTGAGGCTGACAAACTCATGCTGGATCTGGTTAAGGATTTGTATAGCGGCAAGCATGAGCCTTTAAAAGTCATCATCATTCTCGATCTGCACGAGACACTTGAAAAAATTATTGATCGGTGCCGCGATGTGGGAAACATCATCTTCCAAGTGGTTTTGAAGTATTCCTGACCTCGCCATTTTTAATCCAAAAACATACTCATGCTTACCCTCATCCTGATAGTGCTTTTTATCGCGTTCGCCTTTGAATACATCAACGGCTTCCATGACACAGCCAATTCCATCGCAACCACTGTATCGACCAAGGTTCTGAGTTCCCGTCAGGCCGTCGCCATGGCCACCTGCTTTAATCTGCTAGGCGCCATGGCAGGGACTTCGGTGGCCATAACCATTGGCAAGGGATTGGTGGATACAACTTATGTCGGCGTCGATACCATTCTTGCCTCGCTATTAGGAGCCATCATCTGGAACTTGTTAACCTGGTGGCTGGGGCTACCGTCCAGTTCAAGCCACGCACTGATTGGCGGTCTTTGCGGCGCCACGCTGGCCTTTTCAGGTGGAAAATGGCATGTAATCCGGTGGGCCGTTGAAAATCCCGCAACAGGCCATATGGAAGGACTCTGGCCCAAGGTGATCATGCCCATGTTCGCGTCACCCGCTGTCGGGTTCATCGGCGGCGCTCTTTTGATGGCACTATTGGTTGTTTTGCTTCACAAAATGCGTCCTCTCCTGATCAACAAGATCTTCTCCAAGCTCCAATTGGCTAGCGCGGCATGGATTAGCTTCAGCCATGGCACCAATGACGCCCAGAAAACCATGGGCATCATCGCCCTCATTCTTTTTACGGCGACCACGAAAAGCGCCGCCTTCGCATCGCTTCCGCCCTGGTTGGAATTCCTGCGAACTCCCGAATTCACGGTCGCCACCTGGATTAAAGTCAGCTGTGCCTTAACTATGGCTGCCGGAACAGCCGCCGGCGGATGGCGCATCATCCGGACCATGGGGCACAAAATCGTGCGGATGCAGCCCATTCACGGCTTTGCCGCCCAAACCACTGCGGCCACGGTGATCTCGCTCGCCACCCACTGGGGCATTCCCCTCTCCACCACCCACGTGATCTCCACCTCGATCATGGGGGTCGGTGCAACCAAACGGCTGAGCGCCGTGAAGTGGGGTATTGTGGGCCGTATCGTCTGGGCCTGGGTTCTCACCATTCCCATAACAGCCTTGCTCGGCTATTGGATTGAAAAGGCACTCCTGCCGTTCTGGGGGAAGTGAACCCTCCAGTAGCTTATGATGCCTCTTTATTTCACATTCCGCGCCGCCATGGAGGACACTTGCGCCGCGCCATCCCCGGCCGCTTTGACGCCTGATTTTTTGACCAGCGTGGCTACTTGCTGGCGCACCTTCAGGGCCACCTGAGCATCGGCGTCTTTCCCCTTCTTTCCTTGCAGCCACTCGGGCACATAGGCCTTTTCGGCACGGAACAGCTCCTCGGCCATCTTACGGACCTCCCCGGGAGAACACACCGCCGCCGACAGCGGATCCAACATCATCGCGTGGATCACCGACTCCCGGCTCTGGTTCATAACCCCCTCGACGACCAGTTCAAAGACCGCCATGTTACCACGGCACAGCGCTGCCACCTGCTCCGGCAAGGACCCGAAATAGGTCGGCATATAGCCGCGGCGATCCACCAACACCGCCACTTCCACGACCCCTGTCTGCGGCAGATTGGGAATCAAGCCCGTATTAGGGACAGAAGCATAAATAATCTTGGGCCGGTTGAACACATGCGCCTCAATGATACCCGAGGCGTATTCATACCCGCGCTTCAAACTGATTTCCTTGGTGCCCACCGCCATCTCCGCACGCGTTTTGTCCAGATTTTTACGCCAGACCGGCCAGTTGTCCGCGTAGAAACTGGATCCGCCCAGATATCCATCCCGGCAGAATTTCTTGATCAAATCCTTGCGCTTACGGAAGTACGGCACATATTCTGAAAAATGCCCGCTAGATTCGGTGACATACAACCCGAACTCTTTCAACATCTCCAGCCGAACCGGATCCTTCTCGTAGACTGCCTTCGTTTTCATCGCCTCACGCACCACCGGATAAAGATCCTGCCCCCGCCAGGAAAACTCGGTAAACCACGCCATGTGATTAATGCCGCCACACTTCCACTTGGTCTCCTCATACGGAACACCCGCATAGCGGGCAAAATTACGCGATGAACCCTGCACGGAATGACACAGCCCGACCAGCGGCTGGTCGGTCACCCGAGTGCTGCCCAGCGTTATAATTGACATCGGATTGGTGTAATTCATGATCAGCGCGTTGGGACAATATTTCTTCGCATCGCGCAGGATGTCCAAGAACACCGGCAGAGTCCGCAATGCCTTCATCACGCCACCCGGTCCAATGGTGTCTCCGATGCATTGATCAATCCCGTATTTGAGGGGAATGTCATTGTCAAACCGGACACAGGCGGTGCCGGAGACCTCAATGGTGCTAATCAGGTAGTCGGTCCCTTTCAAAACTTCACGCCGGTCCGTCGAAGCCTGGATCACCCACCCTTTCTTCCCCATCAACTCCAAAACGCGGTGCATGAGCTTGATATTGACCTTCAAGCGGGCGGCATCAATATCCACCAACCCAATGATCCCATCTTCCAATCCTTCAATATTCAGAATATCCGTGAAAAGAGGCTGCATGAACCCGCTACCCGCACCTAATAATGTGATTTTTTTAGACATCGTGACTCCTTGAAATATACAATATGTGCTTGAACCTTCTTTAGAATTAAAGGAATATCACTATGTTTAAGTCTTGTAAATATGCGTTTATTGATCTTTATAGCCAATTTGTGATATTTATGACCCTCTGGAGCACCATTTTCAACACACTGGGATCGTTTACGCGGCTCCCGCGACTGGTCTGCATTTCCAGCGAAAAACGAAGCGACCCCAGCTACCACCTTCAGGGACGACTCCGGCAGAAGGAGCAGCACGCGATTTTCAAGTACACGCTGTCCGGCGTCGGCCTGTTCCGCGATGCGCAAGGAGAACATCGCGTTCCTGCGGAATCAGGCTTCCTCTGCGAGGTGGGTGATCCCGGAATTTCTTACTATTATCCCCCATTGGCCTCGGAATCGTGGATTTTTATATTCCTGGTATTTGACGGGGAGTCCGCCCTCCAGTGGGTGCGCGATCTTGTCAGGCAGACTGGTCCCGTCTTTCACCTCCCACGCGAATCCGGTATGGTGGAGCAGCTCTGCTCTTTCGGCACCGCCAGGGAACAACATCGCGTCATTCAAGCGGACTGGGGCGCGGAATTCGTGCTCTCCCTGCTGCTCGCCCTCACCCGCTCCCGGGAAATCGGAGAGGTCGCCCTGGACAGCGCCGGAATCGTGCGGCGTGTACAGGAAATCGTGGCTAACCATCTCGACCGCGACCTCAATGGCACGGAAATCGCCGACCGGCTCCGGGTCTCACGCGAACACCTCTGCCGCATGTTCCACCAAAAGACCGGCACAACCCTGCACACGTACATCTTGCGTCAGAAAATGGATTATGCCAGCACCCTGCTCAAACATTCGGACTATAATATCAAGGAAATCGCCACCCGCCTGGGGTACGACTCTCCGGCCCACTTCGGCCGAACCTTCCGCCGGGTCAAGGCCATGACCCCGGGCGACTTCAGAGCGGAAGGGCATTTATCGTAAGTTGAGGCTCAGTTATCTATAATTTCAATGTTTTCAAATCATGCAGATGCCTTATTTATAAAGTTTGCTCATAAATAATAAATTTCTTGTTATTAAAACCGCCTGACACTATGATGTCTTCATTAATTTAATAGATTCTGAAGATACGCCCATGGAGACAACGGCAAGTTCACTTATAAAGGATAAAAAAATGGCCAAAAAAACCGAAAAAGTCACAGGAACCACCCCGCAATCGCATCTCGATGGCGGGCAGGCTTTGGTCAAGTGTCTTGAAAATTACGGTGTGGAGTACATTTGGGGACTATCAGGCGGTGCCGCCATCCCCATTTTTGACGCCATCATCACCACCAAAACCAAGATTAAAATGATTCTCGTTCGCCACGAACAAGGGGCCACGCACATGGCAGATGGCTATGCCCGAGCAACGGGGAAGCCTGGCGTGGTGCTAGTAACCAGCGGCCCAGGGGCCACCAACACGATTACCGGCATCATGACGGCACATATGGACTCCGTGCCCATGGTCGTTATTACCGGCCAAACCATTTCGCCTATGTTGGGCAAAGATGCGTTTCAGGAAGCCGATGTGTTCGGGCTTACCATGCCCGTGGTCAAACACTCTTACATGGTGAAGTCCGCCAACGACATTCCTCGAATCATGAAAGAGGCCTTCCATATTGCCACTACAGGTCGCCCTGGCCCCGTAGTGATCGATATCCCGAAGGACATCAGCTCAGGCCCCTGCACCGCCCCACTGGATCCAGAGATGGATCTGCCGGGGTATGGATCGGCTCCCGCCCTCAATTTGCATCAAATTCAGGAAATCGCCGCTGCCTTAAACCGTTCCACACGGCCCTTAATACTATGCGGACATGGCGCCCTGATTTCACTGGCCACCACAGCTGTCCGGGCACTGGCCGAGAAATTGGGAGCTCCTGTTGCCAGCACCTTGCTAGGTAAGGGCGGTTTTCCTGAAAATCATCCTCTTTCGTTAGGCATGTTGGGGATGCACGGTACCGCCTACGCCAACAAAGCGATGCAGGAATGCGATCTGATTATGTCTATCGGCGCCCGCTACGATGATCGTATCATCGGACAGGCTTCGAAGTTCTGCCACAATGCCATACGCATCCACATCGATATCGACTGGGCGGAGATCAATAAAATGATCCAAGTACACCATTATTGCGTGGGCGATGCCCGCGCCGTGGTGGAAGAATTGATCAAGCATGTGATCCCGCAAGACACAAAAGCCTGGCTCAGCCGTCTGGACGGCTACAAAAAGCACTACCCGCTGAAATATAAAATGCAAGGCGGCTTGAAAATGCAGCAGGTGCTGGATGAGCTAAACAAAATGCTGAGCCCAGATGCCATCGTTGCCACGGATGTGGGACAACATCAGATGTGGGCGGCCCAGTTTATCAAAAGCATTCAGCCCGATACCTGGATCAGTTCAGGCGGAGCAGGCACCATGGGCTTCGGATTCCCCGCGGCCATTGGCGCCCAGTTCGGAAAACCGCAGGCGCAAGTTTGGGCCATTGTGGGGGACGGCGGATTCCAAATGACGCTGGCAGAATTATCCACCGCCTGCATCCACAAACTCCCAGTGAAAATCCTGGTTCTTAATAACCATTATCTCGGCATGGTACGCCAATGGCAGGAGTTGTTTTTCGACTCACGCGAAAGTGGCGTTAATCTAGAAGGGAATCCTGACTTTGCCAAACTCGCCGAGGCCTATCCCGGCGCCAAAGGGCTGACCTTAAAGCGGCCGGCAGATATTCGCAAAATCCTGAAAAAAGCAATGGACTATCAGAACGGTCCTTGCGTGATCAACGTCGAGTGCGTGAAAAGTGAAAATGTTTATCCCATGGTGCCTGCGGGGCGCCCGGTTGAAGACATGATTCTTGAAGCTCCAAAAACTAAACTCGAGAAACCCACCGGCTCCACATAAGACAAAATCTCTTAATTCTGAGGTATTATTATGACAACAAGTCCCATGCTGAATACAAACGAAAAACCGAGTACACCGCCTATTCATACGTTAAGTGTGTATGTGGCCAACAATCCAGGCGTATTAGCACGCATCGCGCAGTGTTTTTCGCGAAGGGGGTTTAATATCGAATCTTTGGTGGTTTCCCCTGCTATGGATGGAAAATTCTCGCGCATGACCATCGGCGCCAGTGGCAATCCCGAGGGACTGGAGCAAATCATTAAGCAAGTCAGCAAACTCATCGACGTGCTGCGGTGCGTGGATCACACCGGTGACAACGCGGTCACCAAGGAATTGGTCATGGTCAAAGTGGCGGTGAGCCCTGCCGATCGAGCCGAAATACTTCAGATCGGCGAACATTTTGGATGCAAGAATCTAGACATGACCGAAACATCCATGATTCTTATGTTTACGGGAAAAACAGAGAAAGTCGATACCGGCATCCGGATGCTCAAAAAATTCAAGATCATCGAGATGGTGCGAACCGGAAAAATCGTCATGAGCCGGGGCGACAACGTCTCCTGACGCACGCCACTACTCCCGTCCAAACTTACGAGCTAACTCCTTGAAAGACGTGTAAATCAGGGTGGGTCGGCCATGAGGGCAAGTGTAGGGCATCTCGGCTGAGGCCAAAGCCACAACCAATTCCTCCACTTCACGCAGGCTCAGGCGATCACGGGCCTTCACGGCCGCCTTGCAGGCAGCCTGCGCAATGGCCTCCTCTCGCCACCGGGTGTGACTCCCCCGCTCCCCCAACGTTTCCAGATGGCGGGCCATGTCGATTAAGAGTTCCTGAATATTCAGGCCTTCCATCCCCTGCGGCAACGCATCAACAACAAACGTATCACCACCAAATTCAGAAACGCCCGCGCCCATCTTCTTAATTAATTCGAGATTCTTCCTCACATACATCGCATCACGAGGCTGGAGTTCGACTGTAACGGGCGACAGCAACCCCTGACTCTCTACATTCCCATGTTCCAATGACTGTAGAATCTCTTCAAACAATACCCGCTCGTGAGCGGCATGGGGATCCATCACCACATAGCCATCCTCAGTTTCAAGCAACACATAAAGTCCACCAATTTGCCCGATGACCCTGCACCAAGTCCATGGCCCCTTTGGCACAGAAGGTTTGACCTCAGCCGCCGCGCCCTCACGGGGAGCAGCATCGGTTGGGCGGATTGCCGAAGGGCGGGGATCATTGGGCGGCAAGCGGGGATAGGAAAACACACGGGATGGCGGTAAATCATCAATTTTTAAGATCGGAAGGATCACTTGCTGCTCATGGGAAACTTGAGATTCTGCCGTTACGGTCTGTCCGGCCACAAAAGCGGATCCCGCTCCTGACAAAGTCCCTCTGATCGTGCCGATGATGGCATCTCGCACCTCAGACGGATTCCTAAATCGAACCTCTTTCTTGGTCGGATGAACATTTACGTCAACCAACTCAGGGTCGAGTTCCAGATATAAGAAAACATAAGGGTGCCGCCTCTCCGCAATCAAGGAATGGAATGCTTCGTTAATGGCATAACTGACCACAGGCGCAGTAGCAGGTCGCCCATTCACAAAAACGTATTGCTCAGTCCGATCGCCCCGAGTCAACTCTGGTAAACTGACAAAACCAGAGAGTTTGACTTCCCCTGAATTTTTCTCGATCGCGCACAATTTCGCCACGATATCTTGGCCAAACAGCTCCCGAATCCGTTCTTGCGCGGTGGCACCCGGGGCCAAAGACCAGGATCTCCTGCCATCAATCGTCAAACTCATCCCCACCATAGGCCAAGCCAATGCTTGCAGCAAAAACATTTGGCGCACATGAACCGTCTCGGTTTGGGACGAACGCAAGAATTTACGCCGGACGGGAATATTGAAGAAAAGGTCTCTGACTTCAATAACAGTGCCGGGAGGACATCCGGCTTCCTTCACATCAAGAAGCTTGCCCCCGCTCACAACCAATTCTGTTCCGGCCAGATCCTCAGATCGGCGGGTCTGAAGACGAAAGCGGGCAACGGACGAGATAGCGGCAAGCGCCTCACCCCGAAAGCCCAAGGTGTGAATGTGCTCAATATCTGCGGCGGTATAGATCTTACTGGTGGCATGACGTTCGATGGAAAGCAGAGCATCGTCCCGATTCATGCCAGATCCATTATCCGCAACGGAAACCAAGCGGGTTCCACCCAACACGATCTCGACATCAACCTGGGAAGCCCCCGCATCGATCGAATTCTCGAGAATTTCTTTGAGAATCGAGGCGGGCCGCTCCACAACCTCACCGGCAGCAATCTTATTTGCCACATCCGTTGGAAGCAGTCTTATTTGCCCGCCCTTGCTCATCCGGATCAAATCACGTCCACGACGATGTCGTCAGACTTCGTGGTCGGAGCCGCTTCTTTCTCTCCTTCGACATGTTTGAATGTAGGTAGATAGCGGTAATAGACTTCCAGCATCAGGCAGCATAACGCCGTGGTATATACAGCGCCGCCATGATCGCCGCCCTCCCAATGTCCCAGCTTTTTATCCACGATTTGACTCTTAATCAACGTCGCGGTAAATCTTGGGTTCCATGAATCCCAATCCTTACCACCCCTTTGGAACTTAGCTTGGGTGGCATAATACCAAGTGTAAACCGGCGACTTGGCTCCTGCGGCCTTCGGGTCTACTACCTCCCCCTTCGCCGGACCAGACCACACAACGGGCATTTCCTCAATGAACTTCAGGGCCGTTCGAACCTGCGGTGCAGTAGGCTTCCCCATCAACTGCATACACAGAGTACCCGCCGAGGTCATGCTGGGAGTAGATACGGGGGTAGCATACCCAAAACCACCCCCCTTTACGTCATAGGCAATATCCGAAAGGAAGCTCAACCCTTTTTTAATGGCATCATCAAGTTTGGGATTAGAGCAACCGGCCATCTTGGCCGCCTTCATCGCCTGAAACTGCCAGCCAGCCACCGATAAATCCCAGCGCTCCTTCTTGGCATAACTATAGTCATATCCACCGCCCAATTGCTGCCCATCAACAATAATTTTGATGCCCTTATCCATCGACTCCTTAAGGGCCATAATTTTCGTCAAACCAAAGCCTTCACTGATGGCATACGTACAAATGGCATGCTCATAAGGATCACCTGAAAAAGAACCGTTTGCATTCTGCTTCGAAACGACATATCTCAAGGCCTTTTCAACGGTCTGGCCGAACTCAGGCGAAGCGGGAGTTTCGCCATGGGCGAGGAAAGCGAGCAATGCCAAGCCAGCAAAAGCGAGCGGATGGGCATCAGTTTTGCCCCAAGACCCGTCAGCATCCTGGGTAGCCTGGAACCAGCGCAGCGCGCGCAATACGGCATCTTCACCGCGCGATGACCCCCCGAAGGCGCTCAAGGCGCCCTTTCGGCCACCGGCCGTACGTGCAGAATAGAGCCCCTTCATAACGAGAGGACTTTTCGCCATGGCAACTTCAAAACCAGCGGCAAGGCTGGGATCGCCGCTACCAATCCCAGAGCCCTCCGAATTCCCGATTCCGGATCCCGGCGCATCTGAAGGAACGTCCATGGTACTCACCGTCGCGACATCCGGCCGTTCCACGGTCACCTCATCCACTACGGGCGGAGGCTCGACCTTCTCGATTTCGGTCTTCATGACCTCCTCCAGCACATCGGCCTTGGTCTCCATAATGCTGACTTCGACTTCAGGGGCAGCATCCGGCGGCGGGGCCACTGCGAAAGCAATCAGCATGGCCACAATGATGACGTGGAAAATTACGGATCCGACCGGACCCCAGATGTGTTGCTTGATCAGTCTCTGTATTTTTTTAACATCCATTTTACGAAGCTCCTACCCCTATTACACGGAATTATCAAAGCATTACAAAAAAATGCTTTATTCTCAGGCTCCACCGGAACTGACCACCGAGAGGTTGGTAAGTTTGAGTTTGGAACAAATGTCCAGCAGTTCAATCAACTTACCGTGCGGGGAATCATTTAGGCACTGTATTAACACCGTCTGGGTTTTATCCAATTCGGCTAACTTGGTAAGCATGACATTCAATCCACGGCTATCGACCGCTCGATCATTAATGGTATACCCGTCGGGGAAGACCGTTAACCGAATCACCCTTGCAGGCGATTGATCCGAGGAGACTGATTCTGCCATGGGGCGGAACACATCCAGATTGGTGATCACATCCACGGGTTTCGCCGTAATGATGAAAAACGCCAGCAACTGGAAGGCCACGTCAATCATAGCGGTCAGGTTAAGTTCACCTGCCTGAAATGAATTTTTTCTGCGTTTTCTGGCCATAAATATAACCCTTCACCCGCTAGGCTTTTTCGGCTCTTTCTTTGAGTGCCGTAAACTTTATTTTCCAGATTTTGGCTTCGGAGCAGGCATCCATGGCCTTCTTCACGGCCCCATGCTTGGCACGGGCATCGGCCATGATCAAGACGGGAATCGTTCCTCGCGCATCAGCTCTTGCTTTATTCAGAATAATGGTCAATTCGCGGGGCGAAATCGGCGTACGGCCGATCGATAAAACGCCCTTTTCACTGACATAAACTTTAACTGCAAGAGGATCCTTTTTCTTTTCTACGACGCCATTGGGTGCAGAGGCCAGCTTGATCCGGTCATCCACTGCACTTTCCTGCAAATTGGTCGTACAAACAAAGAAAATGATCAACTGGAAGACCACGTCGATCATGGCGGTCAGGTTGCCACTTAAATATTCTTCTTCTCTTTTTGCGCGCATAGGATTTATAGCTCCAATGCCAATTTATTCCGAAACAACTTCGACATTACGCAGGGCCTTGATCAGATCCAGAGTCAGGGCTTCCATCCGCAGGATACTGTTCATGGCGCGATTCTTGAAGAAATAGAAGAAAATCGTCGCAGGTACCGCGGTACCCAGTCCGATCGCCGTCGCCCACAGTCCGTGGGAAATATTAACAGCCAGCATGGACTGCTGGGCCGCACCGGCCTCCATCGTACCCATCGTATAAAAGGCCATAATCATACCTTGCACCGTACCAATCAGTCCCAGCATCGGGGTGGTATTTGAAATAACGCTCAGATAGGTCACACGGCTGAGCAATTTCTCGCTCTCCATATCCGCCGCCACCCCTACCGCGTCCTGAACCACTTCATACCCTTCCTCGACCTGTGCAAAACCCGCCTTGAGAATGTTGGCGAGCGCACCCGGGGAACTGTCGCAATGTTGAATCGCCTTCAGCAGATCGCCCTGCTCCATGGACGTACGGACATTGGCAATCAGCTCAGGCGGCATGATTTTGATGTCCTTGATATTAACAAACGAGTCCACAATCAGCGCCACACTGATAATGGAGCAAATGATCAACGCAGCCCAAATGACCATACCGAACCAACCGGCGCGGGTGATAATTTCCAAAAATCCGCCTCCGCCATGCTTAGGAGCTGCCGCCGCCCCTTCTTCAATGGCCATACCGACCGCAGGGGCTGCTGCAGGGGCCGCTGCCGCCACTGCTGGAGCCGCGCCATCAGGCGCCGCTTGAGCCTTCACCCATTGTGTCGAACCCAAAACACAAAAAACTGCCATTGCCAGCCCGACCCATACTGCTTTTTTCATCATGCCATTCTCCTTAACTTCGTTAACTAATTACATTCCATTTTACATTAAACATCACGCTCACCCACCCAGTTTCCTTGCATAGGGGCTGTCGGGGAAATTTGCTCTTAACCGCTTCTTCAAAATTTCTGCCCGCGGATCCCGCATCTCATCAAACAGTTGCGCCGCCTTGAAAAGCGCCTCAGGCTGGGACGCCCGCGCATCATCAAACATTAAAATCGATCGAAAATAATCCAGAGCGGCATCATCGCGTTTCCCATCCGCCTTGTTCATATCTCCACGCTTCACCAAGGCCAAAGCCGCCAGCGGGCGAGAATCCCCTGAAATCGCCTGGGTCAGACTCTGCTTGAGAACCGCATTCATCTGGGCCCCCGCCAAAGCGGTCCAATATAAACCATACTGGTCATCTGTTATTAGATTTTTAGCCGTTCCCTCAATGACGCTCCCCATGACTTGAGCTGCTTTTTTAAAGTCGCCCTTTGCCAAATAGGCTTTTGCCAGAAGTTCGCTGGCCATGCCATCCCACTGCAATCGGGTGTACCGGCTAATCAAATCCTCCAGGACAGGAATAGCCGCGTCAAACTGGCCCGCTGCACATGCCTGGGCCGCCTTATCAAATTCGGCAGGCTTGGTGATATCCAGCGCCTCTACCTCATCCGCCGGAACCGAAACCATGGTACCATCGGCGCCATCAACCTGATACTCCTGCCTGCTAGGAAACCACTTAACCTTAAGGCCCTTGACGACGGTCCCGTCCGTCTTTTTAATCGCGTCCGCGTGAACGCCTCCAACGAGCCCCAGAATCAAAGCTCCTGCACCGATCCAGATCCCTATACTTTTTTGACTCATGATATCCTATGCCCTCTTATCGTCCGGTTGCCAATCTGGTCTTAGCGTCATCACGTCCCTGCCGCGCCTTGTTCACAAATTGTCCTTGAGGGAACTGCTTCAGATAGGTCTCAGAAGCCTCTATCATATCCTTGTAACGGCCCAATTCTTTCATCAGAGGCAAGCCCGCATCAAATGCTTTTTCAATATACGGGCGAACCTTCATGTTTGAATAATCCGCGAAATCCAAAATTTTCGAAAGGGAGGCCATGGCCCCCATTTTGTCATCCTGCATTATTTGAATAAGAGCCATCTCGTAGTCCGCCTTAATCAACATTTCAGGCTCGCGGGCGTATTGACGGGCCTTCCCCATTGCGCCATAGGCCTTTTCAAACAAAGGCTTGGAGACCTTGCGATCTGGCAAGGCTTTTTCAGCCAATGCCCCATAGGCGCGGCTCAGTGCCAGATTAACCTCAATCACGTAGCCCGATTTAGCATTTTTATTTAAGAAGTTGGTATAGACGTTAATGGCGGCATCATACTCGCTTAACCCTCCCAGCGACTGCGCATACCCCACCGTCGCAGCCTGCAGACTCCGCGGGTCGGTCGTCTTCATCGCCTCGGCGTACAGTCCCTTAGCAATCTCATATTCCTTTGCATCGAGCAACACCTGGCTAGCCCGTAAAAATTGAGAAGGACTAAAGGCCTTGGTGTTATTAAGCATTTCGGTATACACCTTTACCGCCTTCGCTTTTTCTCCCATCGCCATCAGCGCATCCGCGCGCACAAAAATTGTGTTTTTAGCCTGATCGCTATCAGGATACTGCTTGACCAAGCGATCAAAGCATTTCCCGGCCTCATCCGCCTTATTGAGCAGGTAGTTCAAAGTTCCCATGGCCCCCAAGGCCGCAGGCGCCAAGTCCGATTTCGGGAATTCGGTTAAAAAGGCATCATACCCTTCAACAGCCTTTTGCTGGTAAAAAGAAATCTGATTAGTGGGTTCACGTAAGCGGGAATAGCACACTGCCTTGGAATATAGAGCCGCTTCGTAGGCGCGCTTTACGCGCAAAATGTCATCAGGGGTCTGTCCATACTTTGCCCCATCCTGATTGATCAACTTGATCAAGCGCGCATATTCATTTAAGGCGAGAATAGTCATATCCGCGTTACGATAGGCATCCGCTAAACGCACTCTCGAAAGAGCCATTTCGGGGCCCGCCACGACTTGCGCAACATAATTGGTCAGATAGGGAATAGCGTTGGTGTAGTCCCCTTGCTGCGTCAAAACATAAGCCGCACGGTTGAGCGCATCAGGATAGACGCGGTTCTTGGGATAATCCTGAATGATGCGCTGATAGTAGGCTAAAGCCTGCACCATGTTAGTTCCGCGGAGGGCGGTTTCCCCTTGGCGGAAGAGTAAGGAAGGCGTCTTGGTATACTCCGGGTAATTGGCAAATAACAGTTCATAGACAGCATCCGCCTTCATCTGGACGCGCTGTTCTTCATAAAGGGCGGCCACCGCCAATAAGGCATTTCCCGCCTCTTCGTAATGGCTTGTCGTCTGACAATAGCGTTCGGCCAAAAAATCAGTCGTAGCCCGGGCATACGGAGCATCCTTGAGCTCTATATAACTGCGAGCCAACTCGCCGATCGCCCCAGGGATCCCTTTAAATTCATCGGTTATGCCTAACACTTCGACGAATTTCTCAGCCGCCGTTTTGAAGTCCTGATTTTGGAAGGACATGCGCGCCTGTTTTAACTGCTCGGCTACTAACTGGTTATTATTGCCTATTGGGGGATTCACTGTTCGCCCCATCCCCCGGAGTGTTTCGACAATTACGTCAGCCTGTCGTCGCGCCTCAGGAGCCCAGCTGCTGGAGGGATATTTCATCGCCACGGTATACAGCTGCCCCATGGCCTGCGCATACAGTTTGACGCCTTCCGCTTCCGTCGCTTTGTCCTTCACCTTCACTTGCGCCTCTTCAGCAAGCAACGTTCCAAGGAGGAATTTGCACTCAGCCATCGGACCGAGACTTGCTGACTCGCCCATATCACGGAGCATTTTGTCGACCTCATTCAGCATGCCCATGTAGTCGGTGATTGTTTTGCGAGCCAGCTCTTTGTTTCCATTTAACAAATGGACATGCGCCAGAATGACTACCGTCTTGGCAAACCAGAGATCCGTTCCCTTCCACTGAATTTCATTACAGATCTTAACCGTTTCATCAAGATAGAGTTTTTTCTTATCAGGGGCAGTACCGGGCAATTCCGCTACACGCAGCAGGAGTTCGGCCATTTCCGTTTTTACACGCCGTTCAATATCGGTAGAGTTCAAGGGGCAGGTTAAAACCCGACGGTAGGCGTCCAATGCTCCCACCAAATCGCCTGACAACATCAGCATCTGGGCAAATTTATAAGCAGATTCGCCATAAAGCCGCACGACTTGCTCGGGCGGGCCTTTGGGGAACTGCTTGAAGAAAGCTTCGTAAATCCGTTGAGCGTCCTTCATGCGCTGCCAGGCATAATACTGATCGCCCAGCGCTAATTGCATCACCATGGTCTCAGGCGCCCCGGCAGGCAGGGTTTTGAGGAAGGCTTCGGCATCCTCAAACTTACCACTTGCGGTAAGAATCTCCATGCGCACCTTGGCGGCCTCCGTCTTGGCACTAGGATTTTTAATAATAAATCTATCCACTGCCTTTTGGGCAAAATCGGGGAAATGGAACTTGATTAACTCAGACGCGAAATTGAGTTCAAGCT
This sequence comes from Kiritimatiellia bacterium, assembly GCA_038330175.1. GTDB lineage: Bacteria > Verrucomicrobiota > Kiritimatiellia > CAIKKV01 > CAITUY01 > JAABPW01. The sequence continues at coordinate 5,203 of JBBQNS010000014.1, read as the reverse complement.
GCGTCTCTGTTTGATCATCAGCAGCCGACGCTGAAATGGCGGCTAGAATAGCCACTAAACCAGTCGCCGACCAACGCACCGCCCAAAGGCCCATCTTGTAGAGCTTTTTAGTCACCATGGTTTTTCCTAGCTATCAAACCGTTCTACACAAGTCAAGAAACCAGAATCCAAAATCAGCCAAAAGTTTATCAGAAAACAGCACTCACGGCACTAATATTTATTTTTTGTAATGCCAGCCTGCCCCGTCTTTCTATTTGTCTGCGCGAAGCCTCTACAGTATCATTTCCCGAAAGCTAAAAGCCAATTTATGAAATATCGCTGTCCGCATTGCAAAAAAATCTTTGATAACTGGGAAGATGCTCATTGCCCCAACTGCAAAAGAGGCTTACGGCATCCTGATAAATGGAAACTTCCTGAACCTGAAAAAGCACGGCGTGAAGGTATTCAACAGCGTTTACCCGGCACTCGGGAACTCCGCAAACCTATCTGGCTGCTTTTTTTTAACCGCCCCCGTTTTGCAGTTTGGGTACTGGGCGGCTGCATGCTGGTGGGGGGCGTAATCTTTTCTTCCCGCAATAAAATCACAATTCCCTACCAACCGCCCGACAAGGTGACCCGAACGCACAAAGAATTGACCTCCCTACGTACGGCTTTGGAATGGTTTCGCGTTCATTGTCAGCGCTTCCCGACCACGGAGGAAAGTTTAAAAGCGCTGGTTCGAGATCCTGGCGTCGCCGGCTGGAAAGGTTTCTACATCGAAGGCCTGCCACCCGACTTATGGGGCAACCCTTTCGTTTACTCCTGTAGCAACGATACGGTCCAGCTCTCTTCAATGGGGCCCGATGGAAAACCTGAAACAGCGGATGATATACTCGCCCCGCCGCCCGACTATAAAGCCCTCATGAAGCGTCTGGCCAAAGAACACTAGCAGCGTGTCGGATTTGCACAGCTTTTGGGCTCACCACTCACCACCGGCGGAGACCGCCGGCTCCAATGATTGAAAGCGCGGGCTATCCTCGGTGAATTAAGCAATCGGCAGCAGGTGGCGCTTGTTTGCTGACGCAAATTATATTCTGGAGCCGGCGGTCTCCGCCGGAAGCCCATCCATAGGAGCAAAGCCCGACAGGCTGCTAGAGGATTCGGTGCATGGGGACATGCGCCGCTACAAAGAGGCAGATTGTGCGCATTGAATCGGTGTAGCTGCGCGCGTCCTCACGCGCAGGAGGAGCAGATTCAGTATCCCATCGGGCCGGAGGCGCTTCTTCAAAGTGGCAACGGCGTCTCGCCGTTGAAAAATAGGATTGAGAAAGAAAGCGAGAAAGGGAAAAATGCGGATTTTCTAAAAGGATAAAGCATGACGGAATCGGTCGTTTTGGCGGTGGTGGCGGGTATGGCATTTTCGGCGATAGCATGGGCGTACCGGGCGGGCGCGGCGCATGGGATCGCGACGTGTTTCGCGGCCGTGGGGATGGGGTTGGCCGGCGTGCTGTGGTTCGGCGTGCGCTCCTTCCTCGGGGCGGATGCACCGGGTCTGGAGGCACCGCCGCTGGTCTGGTACTGGGGTGTGGCGAACGGGCTGGCGCAGGGGTATATCGTGTACCTGTTCCGGATAGGTCTGCAGCACGGCCCGCTGGCGCCGTTGTGGTGCGCAAGCAGCCTGATGTTTGTTACCCCGGCTGTGTATGCGGTGGGGCTGCTGGGCGAGCGCTTGAACGGCTTTCAGATAGCGGGCATGCTGGCCGCCTTTGCATGTGTGGTAGCAGCGTCGCTCGGCCAGCGGGAGGACAACGCGCCGCGGGCGACGGGGCTGAAACAAAAGTTGGCCTACCTTGTCATGCTGGTGGTACTGATGGTGCTGAATGGTCTGGGCGGCGCCATACTTAAGTACATGGCGGCAACCGAATGGCATGGCGCACCGTTGAACCCGCGGTTCAACAACTGTTATATGCTGGGGGTGTACGGGGCGTTACTCGTGTGGGTCGGGACGGCTGCGATCCGGACCGGCCGACCCGCAGCCGGTCTCGGGCGGGTGACCGGTTACGCCACGCTAGCCGGCGCCGGCTCAGTGATCGGCATGGCCTTAACCAGTCTGGTCTCCCGGCTGGCAGGCGGCACGGGTTTTGCAATCATCGCCGTGTCGGCCGTACTGACGGGTTCGCTGATCACCTCATTCGGCTTTCAGGAGCGGCGCGGCCGGGCGTGGTGGGCTACGGTTGCATTAGCCGTGGCGGCCGTGATTCTATTCAATCGCGGCGGTTCGAGCAGTCTGTAATGGGATTTCAAAATGTAGCACCGATCTGTGATCGGGAATTCCTAACGTGCCTTAGCGGGGACCAAGAGGAAGATTTTGAACAGAAGCACGCAAAGGCGCCATCCGGCGGGTACGCCGTATGACGCGGTGAATAATGCAAAACACCATGCAGGGTGGTGTGTTCCGCGAAGCGTAACCCGAAATCCTTCGTGATCTTCGCGTGCTTCTGTTCAAAATTCCTTCCCCCCGAATCTTGACCTATACTCGATTGATTCAAGTCGTAAGGGACTGAGATAATGGTTGCTAATAGTTGTGAGCTGGTGCCAGAATTCAGAATGTCTAACACTACAGGCGGTTTACTTGAAGGCGTTGCTTGCCCGGTTTATGCGGAGCAGCAATACGAGGTCGTTCAGGCCATACACTATTACGAAGATTCGATTCACAAAAAAAATGAGTCTATAGACCCGCACTGCGTGCTGGATTTATACTATCCCAAAGGCGCAACGAATTTCGCCACCATTATTTGGTTTCATGGCGGTGGACTTACAGGCGGGCAGCGGGAAATCCCGGAACACTTAATGAATAAGGGCTGCGCGATTGTTGGTGTTGAATATCGCCTTTCGCCAACTGTAAAAGCACCTGCTTGTATTGAAGATGCTGCGGCGGCAACGGCGTGGATATTTCGGCACATACAAGACTACGGAGGCAGTAATAAGCTGATCTTTCTCTCAGGCCACTCTGCCGGCAGCTATCTGTGTTTGATGCTTACTCTGAATCGAGATTATTTGAGCAAGTACAATATTGATGCCAACCATGTGGCCGGGCTGATCTCATTTAGCGGGCAGGCCATTACCCATTTTGAGATAAGGAAGGAACGAGGCATTAAAGAAACACAGCCCTTAATTGACGAGTATGCGCCGTTGTATTTTGTCAGGAAAGAAGCCCCGCCTATGTTGTTAATTACAGGTGACAGAAACCTGGAAATACTGGGGCGTTATGAAGAGAATGCCTATTTGTGGCGGATGATGACACTGGTTGGCCATACGTCCGCTACTTTGCGCGAGTTACCAGGATGTGACCATATGACCATGCTGGCTGGTGCTTACCCCTTGTTATTGGAAGAAGTCGCGAAACGGAGCAAAGAACTAGCGTAGACGTCGGGTTGCGAGTTGCGGATTACGGGTCTCGGGTTCTGCAATTTCACGGATGGGGCTGGCTGCAAAAATCGCTGAGTAATTTGGGGAGGCGCAGTGAAGAACCCACCCCTGGCCCCTCCAGGGAGGGGAATGTGATAGCGCGGTATCCGGAAACGTGCTTCGCTCTCCCTAGTGTAGCAGCGGCTGTCCCCAGCCGCTGTCTTTCCGCCGCGCCTGTGGGAACCCTGGCAACGTGTCGGACTTGCACAGCCTTCGAACTCAACAGTCACCACCGGCGGAGACCGCCGGCTCCACTACTGGCGACGGAGACGCCAATTGCCTTGAGTTGTCTTAAGAAAGGCTCCGGTATCAAGCTGTTCTTTTGGATCGGTACGTCCCACGTCACCACGCCACCCTTGCTCGTAACGTGTTTGGTGTAGCCGCAAACCATATCATCTGGGAATCGAGGCTCTCCCTTGCACCAGTATTCACCTAGGTATGAGAGGATGTGATAGCGGTCTGCATGACCGGTGGCCCCCTTGACGAAGGGTCCCGGGCATTGCGGCAGTGCTTCGGCGATTTCACCGGCGGTGTAGTCCTCGTGATCCGTATAGTGGACCACCGGCGTGTTCACTCCAGAATTGAAAGCCAGGATGGCGTCCGGATTTCCTGCACGGAGGGCCTGGGAGTAGCTTCGAAAGTTCGGCTCCTCATTTTCGGGATAGCGGAGATCCGCGCCATAAGCCCCGTCAATCCACCACCCGCGGACTTTTCCACCCCAGCGCACAGCCCAGTCGCGGCAGATGGCTTCCCAGTTCAGTTGAAACTCCGGAAGACGAAACTGCCCCCATTGCGGCCCTTCTTGCCAATTGAAGTCTTTTGCCTCATGCCAGTGCGTCGTCAGCTTCAGGCCTTTACGGGCCTCGGAGTCCCCGTTCGAGCCGTCCGCCGGAGCGTAGACCAGAAGATCGATCCCTAAAGGGTGCAACGCTGCGTATAAGTCGGCGACGAGATCGCGGCGCGAGCACTTGCTTGGACGCACGCCCGTTATGGCATCATACGTTTCGTTCGGCGCACAATAGTGTCCTGAGCCCTGGCCAACAGTGATGAAGAAATACGGCGCGTTGACAGCTGCTAGTTGACCAGCCAGTCCAGCCACATCAAAGGCGTCTACTTGACGATTCCATTCGTCCGCTGTCGTCTGGGGCGAAGTCAGATAATGACAGAAAACACCCCACCCATGTTTCGCAAACCATTCAGTATCTCTCATTGTATCAATTCCCTTTCATCGAACATCGGGGCTTATACGCTAGCTACTTCGGTACTCTCAAGTGACTTACAAGGTTTATTCGCAGGGCCGTCGCTTGCGACGTGCCGCTGGTCGATGTAACCGCCGATTTTAGTCCAGCGGCCGCGCCTGTGAGGACACAGGCGCCTACACGTGCTTCGCTCTCCCTTTGTGTAGCAGCGGCTGTCCCCAGCCGCTGTCTTCTCGCTCTCCGCCAGGCGCTATCTCACGCTAAAGACACTGCCCGTAGCGCCGTTTTTGATGCCCCAATAGACGTCATTATTGCTCGTACCGTTGCCCGCCGCCGCGGTACCGACCCCGCCCGTGCTCGCCACGGTCCCGGTGAACGTTTGCCACTCCGGCGCCCGGTAGATGGCAATCCGGCCACCGCCGCGCCTGTGAGGACACAGGCGCCTATACGTTATTCATTCAACGTTACGGAAATCCTCAGTCCAGATCCGGCTTGTCGCGAAGCTCGATTGTCCGACTCCCTGCGCCGTGCAATTCCAGCACCACGAGCTCGTTTCG
>JBBQNS010000013.1:0-51533 GCA_038330175.1 Kiritimatiellia bacterium | reverse complement strand
CCATCCGGCAACTCGAGCTACAGGTCCGCCGGACTGATCGCCTCGCCAGTCTAGGGACGCTGGCCGCCGGAATGGCCCATGAAATCAAAAACCCTCTCGTCTCTATCAAGACTTTCACCCAACTGCTTCCCGAACGCTACGATGACCCCGATTTTCGCACGACGTTTTCAACTCTGATCGGCGGAGAAGTCAAACGCATCGACTCAATTGTTAACCAGCTACTCCGCTTCTCTCGCCTCTCCAAACCCGTTCTAGTGCCCCTCTCTCTCCACGATCTATTAAACAATGATCTCAAACTGCTGCAACAACAGATGCGGCCCAAAAATATTCAGCTCATCACGGCCTTCACGCCCGCATCAGATCGAATCAATGCTGATGGCGACCAACTTAGCCAGGCCTTCATTAATTTCTTTTTGAATGCCATCGAATCCATGCCCCAGGGCGGCACCCTCACCGTCACGACTACATTGCCACCCCCCACGGGGTCTTCAGGCGCCTGGTGGAATGGTCATCCGGACAACCCCATGATCCTCATCAGCATTCAAGATACCGGCGAGGGAATTACCGAGAAGGATATCGCCCACATCTTTGATCCCTTTTTCACCACCAAGGAGCAGGGTACTGGGCTGGGATTATCCGTGGCCCATGGGATCGTCCACGAGCACGGGGGCCTGATCGACGTGAAGAGCACCCCGGGGTGCGGTACCACCTTTACCCTTGCCCTTCCCTTGCACAAGGAGGGCGATCTGACATGACGCCGTCCCCAACCTCCACCTGTTTGCTGTACAGCTCCAACTCGGAATGGGCCACCCGGATGGGTTCACTTCTGTCCTCGTTGACCGGGGTGCGCCAGCTAAATACGCCGATCCTTGTGCAAAAGGAGCTTGAGCTGCAGCAAAACCGGGTGCTGTTACTGGACTTGCTGACACACGATGCCCTTGACCTCCTGGCTCTCGTCAACCGGAATTATCCCCGCACCGCCATCATCGCATTCGGCGTCCCCGGTTCCGACCCCATGCTCCAGGCTCAGTACGGGGAGGTTTATGCCATCGAAGCGGACCCCGTGGATCACCGTCGCTTAAACAGCCTGGTCCAGCGGGCATTCCGTCAATTAGAACTCGCGGCCGAAAACAGCCTGCTCCGACAGGAGACCTTGCGACTCACCGTTGCGGCGGAAACGCTCCAGAACCGGCCGGTGGCGGAACCTGACCCTGCTCTCGATATCCGCGACTTCTCCTCCGCCATGCGCCATTTCACCAACGTGGAATCCCTGTTGCAGCGGTTGGTCGACGAAGTGGCCGATGCCCTAAGGGTATCACGTATCGGTATTTTCAGCCGAACCCGGGACATTGCGGCCTATCGTCTCCGCGCCGGTCTACGCTGCCTGGAATCCTCAGTGTTACTTGAATTTGGGGAAACCCACCCCTATGTCAACTGGATGACGGCTCACACCCATGCTGTTGCCCGCCCTCATCTTGACCATGTTCGAGAAGTCTCTGACCGGCTGATGCTGCGGGATATGCTGGATCAGATGGGGGCCGAGGTGATGCTCCCGCTTCAGTCGCACCACCGCCTGCTGGGCTGGATGTTTATTGGTCCTCTTTCCACCGGACTCCCGCTCGAGAAGCGCAGCATGGACCACCTGATCAGCCTGACCGAATGCGTCTCCACCACGCTGGAAAATGCCCTACTCTTCGAGGAGGCCACCATCCAGAAAGCGCTGGCCGAAACCCTGCTCCATTCCATGCCCAGCGGTATCATTGCCGTCGACGATGCGGGCATCGTACGGTGGTATAATGAGTCGGCCCAAGCGTTGTTCGGCGTCAGCGCCGAGGCCGCTATCGGCCGGCCCATAGAGGGCTTGGGTAGCCGGCTGGCGGATCTGCTTCGCAAGACGCTCGGAGAAAGCGGGACCCCCCAAGCCTCTGAGTGGATGCAGCGGGATACTCAACGCAGTCTGGCAACACGCACGCAGCGCCTAGCCAACCCGACACGCTGCCTCGGCGCTGTGGCCGTCGTACAGGACGCCACCGACCAGAACTCCATGAAGGAGCAACAGGACCGGGTTGACCGGGCGACATTTTGGACCGAACTTGCGGCCAGCCTATCACACGAGGTCCGAAACCCGCTGGTAGCCATCAAAACATTCGCGCAATTACTTCCCGAGCGTTACGGGGACAAGGAATTCCAGCACGAGTTCCGGGATCTTGTTTCCTCGGAAGTCGAACGGCTGAATGGAATCGTGGACCAAATACATGACTTTGCGAATCCCCCTTCCCTGAATTTCAAACCCAGCGACCTCAAGCGCTGTCTGGAAGCAAGTCTATCCCACGTTTTCCCAACACCAGCACCAAATATTACGGTGACGTTCTCCGCCCGGGACAATTTGCCGAAGTTGTCGATTGACGACCGGGCACTGGGCGAAGCTTTTGTTCACATTATTCAAAATTCGGTCGAGGCGCTGGGATCGACCCCGAAGCGCGAGATCACTGTAACCATGTCCACGGAATCCGTTCCCTCGCAAGCAATCGTTACCACCATCCGAGATAACGGGCCTGGAATTCCACCCGCACTGGTGGACAAAATCTTCTCCCCCTTCTCGACCACAAAAGCACGCGGGCTCGGGCTCGGGCTTCCCATCGCCCGCAGGACGATTCTAGATCATCGTGGCACAATTTCCGTCCATTCCAATGAATTCGGGGTACTCGTCACCATCCGCCTGCCTCAGACTCCCCATATGAAAGAGGGGGCGTCATGAAATCCATGCTCATTGTTGATGATGATCGCGGAAGCAGGGAATCACTCAGGCAGACTTTCACAACCCTGTATCACACCCGTATGGCGGAAAATGCAAGTCAGGCGATCCACTACCTCACCGAAAAACCGGCGGATATTGTCTTACTTGACGTGCTCATGCCCGAAAAAGACGGAGTGACCTTCCTTAAGGAATTGAATGATCTGTATCCGGGGTTGCCGTGTATCATGGTCAGCGCTTCTCCCTCGGTACGCCCAGTCGTGGAAGCCATCAAGGCGGGGGCCTGTGATTTTGTGATGAAGCCTTTTGATGTGGCCGACATCCGACGCATCGTCGCACGGGTTCTTGAAACCTCCGCCCTGCGACGTCGGGTTGATATTCTGCAAAACGAGGTGGCGCGCGAATATTCTACGGACGGGCTCGTGGGGCAATCCCTGTCATTTTTAAAAACTTTGGAGGCGGTTGAACGGGCGGCTAACAGTGATGCCACCATCCTGATCCAGGGCGAGAGCGGTACCGGCAAAGAATTGATCGCCCGCCGCCTCCATCTACTAAGCCCCCGAGCCGAGGAGCCCTTCATTCCTATTCATTGTTCTGCATTGCCCGAAACCCTCATGGAAAGCGAGCTGTTCGGCCACGAAAAAGGAGCCTTTACCGGTGCAGATTCACGCAAGCTGGGCCGCTTTGACTTGGCCGGCGCTGGCACACTTTTCTTCGACGAGGTGGGCGAAATGTCATTACAGATCCAAGTCAAATTGCTTCGTGTATTGCAGGAGCGGGAATACATGCGGGTAGGCGGAACCCAGTTGATCAGGACCCATGCCCGGATCGTTACCGCCACCTCCCGAATTCTGGAGGAGGAGGTCAGGCAACACCGCTTCCGCGACGACCTTTTCTATCGGCTAAACGTCGTTCCGATCACCCTGCCCCCCCTACGGGAACGGATGGGGGATATTCCCCTGCTCGCAAAACATTTCCTTAAAAGTTTCAGGCAAAATATGAGCTTTAATGTTCAGGATTTTTCTCCTGAAGCGATGGAACTCTTGATGCATTATGCCTGGCCTGGCAATATCCGCGAATTACGGAACACTGTTGAACGGGCTCTGGTCCTTCACGGAAAGGAGTCTCTGATTCTCCCCAAGCATCTTTCAGAGTCCATTTACCGGAAACCCTTGCCACCCGCGCATGCCAATATTCAACTTACCCCTCTTCAGGACACCGTGGCCGCTTACGAGCGGGAACTGATTATCAACGCGCTTCGAGAGGCTAAAGGAGTCCAGACCCAAGCGGCAAAATTACTCGGCACAACTCGCCGAATCCTGGGATACAAGATTCGGGAACTGGACATCCAATACAAAAGGGATGCGGCAAATCGCGATCCCGACGCATCGGCACCCGGCTCCCTGCACCGCCCACAGTCGTTAAAGGCTCGGAACATCCCAGCAACCGATGGACTCTAGTGCAGGCTGATGCCGTAAAAATGCATCTACCACGGCCGGATCAAAATGCGTACCGTTACATCGCACGATTTCATCTCGGGCCATTTCCAGAGAAACGGCTTTGCGATAAGGCCGATCTGAGCGCATGGCATCATAGGCATCAATCACGGCAAAAATGCGTGCGCCTAGGCAAATGGCATCGCCTTTCAGTCCCCGCGGATATCCCGTGCCGTCATACCGCTCCTGATGAGAATAAACCAGTTCAGAAATATCCTTCATGTAACTGCTTGAACTCAAAATGTTCCGTCCGATTTCAGCGTGAGTTCTCATGATATCACGCTCTTCACTGGTCAGAGGGCCCGCTTTAAGCAGAATACGATCAGGAATTGCCACTTTTCCGATATCATGTAACAAGGCACCCTGCGCCAAAACATCGAGATCCTTGCGAGGAAGGCTCATGGCCTTACCCAATACGTAACTCAGCGCACGAACTCGATTACTATGCTGCCCGGTAGCATGCTCACGCTCATCTAGCATGCGGACCATCGCCTGCAAGGTGAATTCATGGGCGTGCTTTACCTCCTCCATCGCTTTCAAAAGATCCGCACTCTTCTGGCGCACCATCTCCTCGAGATGAAGCCGATAGCGCTCATTCTCGACCCGCAAGCGGCGGTGTTCCAACGACTTCTCGACGACGGCCAACAATTCCTCGGCCACCACCGGTTTCTCAATAAACTCAAAAGCCCCCTCCCGCAGGGACTGTATGGCACTTTCCTTAGTCGCATAGCCCGTCATGACTACGGGCATAATGAAACCATCCTTCCGCCGGAGTGCCGCAAGAAGCTCCAAGCCGCTCACCTCTGGCATATTTAAATCAATCACGGCCACATCGTATGACCCTGGAGCAGCCTGTACTTTCTGTAAAGCTTCCGTAGGTGAAAAAGTGGTATCCGCCAAATATCCGTTTCCCTGTAATATTGCCTTCAACGTTTTTAAAATCATCGCGTCATCATCCACAACCAAAATGTGGGGCTGCGTCCTGACAATCGGCAAATCACCCGCCGGCTCCGTTACTTTGCCCTCCGGCGGTACGTTCTCTTCTTTTACCTGATCTTTAGAAACCATACGCACCCGATTGCGACCTTCGCGCTTGGCCATATACAGTCCAGCATCTGCGAGCCTCAATACTTCGGTTACCGAAGCGGCTGGGTCAATACCGATGCTGGTCGCAAGCCCGATGGACGTCGTCAATTTAAGCCCTAACGTCTTAGCACAAAATAAGTTAGCCTCCACCGCACTCCGGATACGGTTAACCAACGCCATGCCTGACGGCAAATCAGCTTGCGGCAACATCACCACAAACTCATCGCCCCCATACCGCGCCACCACATCTGAACCCCGAGCTGCTTTTTTTACAATCTCGGAGAATTCACGAAGGACCTGGTCTCCAACCAAATGGCCATGAGTGTCATTGACCAGCTTGAAGGAGTCCACATCCATAATAGCGACCGCCATGTGGTGGCCATACCGCCGTGCCAGCTGCCACGCCCGCTCGGCCTGCTCCTCGAAATATTCGCGATTGAAAAGTCCTGTCAACGAATCGTGGGCTGCGAGCTGCCGGATACGGGTTACGGCGGCCAAAATGGAAGAGAGCACATTGGCAATATGGTATACAAAAGAAATGTCAATGCCCGCGATTTTCTCAGAGTCGGCGGCCGCGAGCATTAAAATCCCCTGGATCTCGTTATTGACCAGCAGCGGAATGGTCAGAAGCCGACCCGGCTGTTCAGGTCCTGCAGGTGAGCTGGGGACTCCTTCCATCTGAACGCGCCATTCAATATGATCGGTCTTCTTTCCGCTCAGCGCTTCATAACGCGACACCATTTCCTGGTGACACCGAGTTAGGAATGACTCTGCCACCGCATTCTGAGCGGTCAGCACAACTACATTCTGTCCTTCGGAGAAACCCAACAGCCCCGCAATATCGCAACCCAGCAGTTCGCCTAATCCCTCGCTTAAGTCTTGCAAGGCCGCCACAAACGTCCCTGATGCAAGTGCTGTTTCCCCTAAATGCCCCAACATCCTTAATTGACGTTGATGCTGCTCCATCCCTGATCCCGCAGCTCCTAATCCCAGTCGCCTCTCGTTGTACTCTTCCCATAAAACCTGACAAAGCTGGGCTGGCCGAACCGGCTTGGCCAAAATACGAGTCACACCCAGCTTGGCAGAAAGATCGGCAGACACATCATCCATAAACCCCGTCATAATCACAAAACCGAGCCAAGGCCAAATGTTACGGGCTTCCTGAATAAAGGTAATACCGTCCATCTCCTGCATCCGCAAATCCACCAAGACAAGATCAAAGTCCTGCCGCAATAAAATCTGTAGGGCTGAACGGCCATTTTCAGCCACTTCGACCGCCGCATGGCGCGACATCAGAACACGTTGTGAAAGGAGGCGAATGACTTCATCATCATCCACCACCAGCACCCGAATACCCGCAAAGGTCAAAGTTTCACTTTCCGTTTGATTGCTCATGGTCATACCCTAAAACACATATCTTTCGCCGCTTTGACTTCATCTAAACGCCCGACGGGGGTGTTGCGCGGCATCGCTGGAAACTGGGCAGGATCGCGCTCCGCCAACTCGGCAATTTCCAACATGGCTTCAATTAATTCATCAATCTGCTCTTTGGACTCAGTTTCCGTCGGCTCAATCATCAAGGCTTCCTTGACTACCATTGGAAAATAAATGGTAGGCGCATGGATCCCCCGCTCTATCAAAGCCTTGGCTATATCCAAGGCATGCACGCCTTTTTCCACCTGACGTGAGGCGCTCAAGACACACTCGTGCATGCAAAAGCGATTGACAGCCAAAGCATAGCGCTCTTTCAAACGCGCCTGAACATAATTCGCATGCAACACGGCATGTTCGCTGACCCGCCTCAGCCCTTCACGGCCCAAGAGCAACATATAAACATAGGCCCGCAAAATAACTGCGAAATTACCATAGAATGAGGAAATATAGCCAATGCTCTTCGGGCGGTCGTATTCCAAGGCATAAGAGCCATCCTCCCGCTTGACCACAATGCTGGTTGGTAAATAGGGGACCATCTTGGCTTTCACCCCAACGGGCCCCGCCCCTGGACCGCCACCGCCATGCGGAGTTGCAAACGTCTTATGCAAATTCACATGAACCACATCAAAGCCCAAATCACCAGGGCGGCACTGTCCCAGAAGTGCGTTTAGGTTTGCGCCGTCATAATAAAGCAGGGCATCCTGCTTATGAGCCAATTCGGCCATCTTGAGAATGTCGCGCTCGAACAAACCCAAGGTATTCGGACACGTCAGCATCACCGCCGCTACGTCGTTAGTCATCACGGCATCGAATTTCGCAAGATCAACGCCTCCCTCCGCATTTGTGGGGATAGTGACTACAGAATAGCCGGCTATCGCGGCACTTGAAGGATTGGTGCCATGTGCTGAATCAGGAATAATGACCTTAGTCTTGCGATTTCCCCGATCGCGATGATAGGCCGCCACCAACATCATCCCCGTCAACTCACCATGTGACCCGGCCATTGGTTGGAGGGTAAAGGCATCCATCCCTGTAATCTCGCCCAGCCAGCGCTCCGTTTCATGCAGTACTTCCAGGGCGCCTTGAGTTAACATTCCCCCACCGCGCAGTTGCGGTAACAGCGGATGTAGGGAAGAAAACCCGTCCAATGACGCGACCCGCTCGCAGATTTTTGGATTATACTTCATCGTACAGGATCCCAGGGGATACATGTTTGCATCCACACTGAAATTCTTCAGTGAGAGCCGGGTAAAATGCCGCACGATATCTAATTCTGAAAGCTCTGGTAATTCCGCCTCATTCTCACGAAAATATTTAGCAGGGATCCGAAGGCTCGCGGCCGCCTCGGCGGACGTCAGGCGCGGCAGGTTGGCCGCTCGGCGACCTGGAACTGACTTTTCATAAATCAATTTACTCACAATACCCCCTCCAGCGCTTCGGCGAAAATACCAATTTGCTCTCTGGTCCTTTTTTCGGTGACGGCAACCAAGAGGTAGTTCTCCATGCCCTTGTAATAACGCCCTAACGGAAAACCGGCCGCAAACCCGCGGTCGATCATCCGCGACACCACCCCACTGGCATCACACGGCAGCTCAATCGTGAACTCATTGAAAGTGGGCGCGCTTTTTTTAATCTCAACCCCAGGTATCGCGCTCAACCGGGTTTTGGCATATTCGGCCTTCTGGGCGCAAATATGCGCCAGATCTTTAAATCCAGCTTTTCCCAGCCAGGACAAATAAATCAAAGCCCGCAGGGCACAAAGCGCTTCATTGGAGCAGATATTCGACATCGCCTTCTCGCGGCGGATATGTTGTTCACGTGCCTGCAGGGTCAGCACAAACCCACGCCGTCCATTGGCATCGATCGTGGCACCCGCTATCCGACCCGGCATTTTCCGAACATGCGCCAAACGGGTCGCCATAAACCCAAGATAGGGCCCGCCAAACGACAAGGGCAACCCGAGACTCTGCCCTTCGCCCGTGACAATGTCGGCCCCCATTTTTCCAGGTGTCTTCAAAATTCCCAATGACACCGGGTAGACGGACATCACTGCCAAGCACCCTTTCGCATGTGCGCTCTGGATCACATCTGTAAAATCGTCAACCGCCCCAAAGAAATTCGGATTCTGGAGAATAATCGCAGCGGTCTGATCATCCAAGGCGGATACGATCCGATCTCGATCGCTCTGGCCGTGTACGACAGGGATTTCAACAAAATCTACCGCCAAATTACGAGTGTAGCTGTATAAAATATTGCGATAGATCGGGTTTACCCCGCTATCCAAAAGGATTTTTTTGCGGCCGGTTAGGCGAATGGCCATCATGGCCGCTTCATACAGCGCCGTTCCGCCGTCATACAGTGAAGCGTTTGCAACCTCCATGTCGGTAATCCGGCAAATCGCTGTCTGATACTCAAAAATAGCCTGCAGAGTTCCCTGAGAGGCTTCGGGCTGATACGGCGTGTACGCCGTATAGAACTCACTGCGTGAGGCCATTTCATCAACACAGGCGGGAATAAAATGATCATAATATCCCCCCCCTAGAAATCCGATCAAATGATGGGCATTCCGATGCGACACTTGGTGCATGTGCTCGTAAACATCTGCCTCACTCCGCCCGGGCGGAAGATCCAGCCCACTGATCCGCACCGAGGCGGGCACATCAGCAAACAGGGCCGCTATATCCGGCACCCCGATAGCCTGAAGCATTGCCATCCGATCGCCGTCCGTTGTCGGGATAAAAGGCATCTCAGTGCTCCTGCAGAAATATTTTATATTGCTCTGCCGTCATGAGCTCGGTCATCGCGGGGATGAATGGTTTCAATTTGCAGAGCCAGCCGTCAGCGCAGGCCGACTGATTAATCAACTCGGGCGAAGACGCCAGCTTTTCATTTACCGCACTGACGGTTCCTGCCACGGGTGCAAAGACATCACTTGCCGCCTTTACAGACTCCACGACCAAAAGTGAATCGTGCGCGCTCACCACTTTTCCAACCTTAGGGAGATCCACAAAAGTGATATCACCCAAAGCCTGTTGGGCGTGATCGGTAATCCCCACCGTTGCCTCGTCACCTTCAACCCTAAACCACTCGTGATCTTTCGTAAAATGCATCTCCATTATGCTCATATTTCGACTTCCTCTCATTTTGCGCTCAAATATTAGTCACCATTAATCAGCCTTATAAAAAGGCGGCTTCACAATCATGGCTTCCAAAATGGCTCTGCCAGTGTCCACCTGAACCCGCGCTCCCACTATAGCGAACTCCCTTTCGAGGCGTGCAAACCCGATCACACACTGCACGGTCGGTCCATAAGATCCGCTGGTTACCGTCCCGACCTGCCGCCCTTGCGACATGAGAGGCTGCCCCGCTCTGGCCGATTGCCGCCCTTCGATTCTAAAGCCAACCAACACATTTGCCGCGCCTTGCGACTGACGCTGCATCAAGGCCGCACGACCTATATAATCCGAAGTTTTGGTGACGTAGCGCATCATCGACGCTTCCACCGGGGTCATTTCTTCGGAGAGTTCATGCCCATAGAGGGGAAGACCGGCTTCCAGCCTTAACGTATCACGTGCACCCAGCCCCGCAGGCTTTACACCGGCCGCCAGAAAGCGATCCCATAACTCAACGATACGATCCGTGTTTACATACAATTCGACCCCTTTTTCACCGGTATAACCGGTCCGGCTGGCCATCGCCTGCCCGCCAAAATCAAAGGTCATAAATCGAAAATAGCCGAGCGAAGCCACCTCGATTCCGCATACCTTTTGGACACAGGAAAGCGCATTTGGTCCTTGAACATCAATCTTAGCCAGCGTGCCAGACACATCTGTAAAGGTAACGCCTGTTGATAGGCGAGCCTGAATCCACTCCCGATCCTTAGCCTGAGTGCCGGCATTCACCACTATCAGCCAGCTCTTCGCATTGAACCGGTAGGTGATCAGATCATCCAAAATCCCGCCATCTTCCCGCAACAGAAATCCATATTTGCATTGTCCATCTTTGATAGATTTAATATCCGTTGTGAGCAGGCGGTCCAGAGCATCCAATGCCCCCGGCCCCGTCACTTGAAAACGCCCCATATGGCAGGTATCGAAGAGGCTCGCAGCCTTTCGAGTCCGATGGTGCTCTGCCAGAATTCCATCGTATTGGACCGGCATATACCAGCCGCTAAAATCGACCATCCGCGCTCCGAGCTGAATGTGACGTTCACAAAGCGGTGTTTTTTGGATCGAAACCATAACTATTAGCCTACTTGATTACATCGACCATCTTGAAAATCGGAAGGAACATACATACCACAATTCCGCCAATGATCACCCCGAGAAAGACCATGAGCAACGGTTCCAAGAGGGATGTGAGGGAGGCCAGCATCGTCTCGACTTCATCGTCAAAGGTATCCGCCACACTGGCGAGCATTTCATCCACTTTGCCCGTTTTCTCGCCGGCGGAAAGCATACGCACCACCAATTTCGGTATGCACTCCTTGCCCTCCAGCCCCGAAGAGAGGGTGTCGCCATGTTCAACCGCCTTGCGCGCATCCATGATGGCGTCCTCAATCACCAAATTACCGGCAGCCTTTGCGACAATCTCAAGTGCACTCAGGATGGGGACCCCACTCTGAACCAGCTGACTGAGAGTTCTGGAAAATCGAGCCACAGCCACTTTCTGGATGAGTACTCCAAACACAGGCGCCTTTAAAGCTAAGCGATCCAAGGCCCATGCACCTGCTGCCGTTTTTTTCCATTTCTTGAAGCCCCAGACCGACAACACAATCGCCGGAATAATGATGACGGCATACTCCCTGGCAGCGGCGCTCAAGTTGACCAGAAACTGGGTAGGGGCCGGTAATTTGCCGCCGAAATCACTAAACATTCCAGCAAATACTGGCACGATGAAAATAATCATGCCCGTCGCGATAATCAAGGAGAGGGAGAGGACGACCACTGGGTACGTCATTGCAGATTTCACCTTACGCCGCAACCGAGCCGAAGCTTCAAGCAGTTCCCCTATTCGGCGCATGGTTTCAGCAAACTGCCCGCTTTGCTCACCCGCTCGAACCATGTTTACGTAGAGCACATCAAACACATCGGGAATTTGCTGAAGGCTTTCCGAAAAAGAAGAGCCCCCTTCGATGTTCCGTTTCAAAGCACCTATGACAACTTTAAAATTTGGGTTGGCCGCCTGCTCTTCCAGCGTCTCAAGCGCGGCGACGATCGGCATTCCTGCCGACAACATGGCCGCCATCTGTCGAGAGAATGGCGGGAGGTCTTTCTGAACAATTTTATTTGCCCCGCGAACCTTTCCAATTCCTTTTCGGACCGTTCGGGTAACCTGAGCCGCCACGGGCTTTTTGGCTCCACTATTTGCCGCAACATACTTAGGTGGGGCCGCCTTAGGAGTTGCCCCTTTTGGAACAACCGTTTTACTAGATCCCCCGGAACGCATCAAAGGACTCATCGCCTCATCTCCCTTTGGACCTTATTCACCGCCCGTAAGCTCCATGGCATCCTCGAGCGAGGTTACGCCTTCTTTCACCTTCTTGAGTCCAGCCTGTTTAAGCGTCAGCATTCCTTCCGCCTGCGCTGCATCGCGGATTTCACCACTGGTTCCGCCCTTCATAATCAATTCCTTGATCCGATCAGTAACGGGCAAAACCTCCATAATGGCGCCACGCCCCTTGTATCCAGTGCCATTACACTTCGGACAGCCCACAGCCTTAAAGATGGGAACGAAACCCTCTCCGTTCGGACTTTTTAGATCCTTGAAGAACGCCGGATCAATCCGATTGGCTTTGAGCGCGTCGAATGGCAATTCCACTTGCGCTCGACACGCGGTGCAAAGCTTTCTGTACAAACGTTGAGCCTGAGATAAAATCATGGACGAGGCCATTAAAAAGGGCGGGATCCCCATATCCATCAGTCGGGTTATTGCGCCAGCGGCATCATTTGTATGGAGCGTGCTAAGCACCAAGTGTCCTGTCAGCGCCGCTTTAACCGCAATTTCAGCCGTTTCACCGTCACGAATTTCTCCTACCAGCACAATATCGGGATCCTGTCGCAGGATAGAGCGCAGCGCGGCAGCAAACGTCAATCCGACCGCATTGACCTGCACCTGATTGACGCCCGCCAATTGATATTCAACAGGGTCCTCACACGTCACGATATTCACATCAATTTTATTGAGCTCCTGCAAGCAGGAATAGAGGGTCGTCGTTTTCCCGCTACCGGTGGGCCCTGTTACCAGAATAATGCCATGAGGCTGAGTGATCGCATAGGAAAAGGCAGCAGCGGCATGTGGGTCCAGCCCCAATCCGCTTAGGCTGGGGAAAAGCGCACTTTTATCGAGAACGCGCATGACGATTTTCTCGCCATGAATTGCGGGCAAGGCACTCACCCGGATATCTACTTCCTTCCCCAACGCTTTAATCCTGAATCGGCCATCCTGGGGGATACGCCGTTCCGAAATATCCATGTCGGACATAATCTTGATACGCGAAATAATGGCGGGCTGATAGCTTTTGGGAGGGCTGGGCCGCTCCGTTAAGGAGCCATCGATGCGATACCTCAAACGTAATGACTTCTCTTGCGGCTCAATGTGAATATCGCTGGCCTTCGTGCGCAGCGCCTCCACCAGCATCATGTTGACCATGCGAATAACAGGAGCCCCTTCTGCGCTCTCCATCATTTCTTCAAGGCTGAGCTCCTGTTTATCCTCTTTACCGACTTCAATATCGTCGTCGGTATCCCGCATAATGTCTTCAAGGTCTATATTGCTTGTCTCTGCGGGAGTCAGCGCCCGGGCCAGCGCTTCCTGAATATCTTTTTCGGCCGCAACCAAGGGCATAATCTGAAGCCCCGCAATGACGTGAAGCTCATCAACCGCCATCACATCAAATGGATCCCCTAAAGCCACCATCAGCAGCCCCCCGATCTTCATGATCGGCATCGCTTGATGTTTCCGTAATATTTCAGGAGGGATTGTCTCAAGGAGTTGGGGACTGGGCGTAAAATGGGCCAGCGTAATGGGTGCCATCCGTAGGTACTCAGCTAGACAAAGTGCCGCCTCGGTTGGAGAAATCAGCGAATTATCCAGAAGATACTTCTCGAGCCGCAGGGAGAGTGACTGCGACCGCTCCTGCGCCATTTTTAGCGCATCTGCCGAAATACTGCCACGGCGCAGTAAAATATCCGAAATTCGGGAACTATGTGAAACGGTGCTCATGAACATTAACTACAGGATATCGCGGGTATCCTCGGCCTCCCCTAGACCTGTATCGGATGCCAAATGGCAAACACGGATATAAAGCCATACCCCGGTTATTGGCACAACAACCACCTCAAGCAATAAGAAAAGCGCCAAATCGCGGGGGAGATCGGCCAATCTTTCCGTTGTTTCCGGCAGGACCAGATAGAAAATGGGATAGATGATAATGAACGCTAAAGGCATCGCCACCATCACGCTCAACGTTCGGAAAAAATACAATCCTGGAGTTTTCATCATTCGCCTCCTTTTTCTATTTTAACCGCATTCTATCTCAAAAAACCGCCGCCCCGCCTCACGGCCCATGCGGAGGGAGAGCCCCATTCTCATCCAAGTACTCTAAAACATCCTCAGGAAGCCGACCTGCGCCAGACCATTTAATCTTAAGCGCAGGAATGCCGGCAGAATCGCTCCCTCCAAGACGAAAAACCAAAGGCATACGGGGCAAAATTATGCAGGAAGGAAAGTTGCCATTATGGAGCTGAATATATTTAGCCAGTTTGGGCGGAAGTTCACCCGCTCCATTATACTGAACATACGAGCCGCTAATCTGATAAAGGCGCTCCTCTGGCACATGTTCAGAAACGGCCTCCTTAGCGGGGGCCTGCTTGCGCTTTATTTCAATCACCTTTTCGGTCTGTTGTTTCCCGTACACCGACCAGACAAACCCAGCTTCTTCCAGCTTCCGGACCCGGTCAACAGCCAAAGACCCCATTTTCTTGCGATGCCGCTGATTCGCCACCCAGTTGGCCAAGTCAGGTTCAGACGGGCACGAAGAGGGCACATCACAATCCCCATGCTTTTTCTTGTATTTCAATATCCGCAAATACATGTCGCTCCAGACCTTGTCCGCAGGCGACCACACAAAACCGATTTGCGTTAGGCGGGCAACATAAGGCTTGGAAAGCTCGCCTATCTTGTGGCGATAGCGTTGCATGGCCACCCACCTCCCCAGCTGCACATTTTTTTCCCAGTTCGCGGGAACCTGACAGTCCCCGTTTTCCTTGCTATACGCCTCAAGTGCGCGAAACATGTTTTCCCAGTCTACACTTTGACGAGCCATAGTGTTCCTCGCAATCGTCCAATTAGCTGATACACCAAAATCTCCCTACACGGCTTTATTCTGTCACGCATGATTGGCATCTGACAACTTCTTTCCGTGAGCGTTGTGCATGGCAGAAAGAATACCCACAAACTCAATGCCGAGCTTGTTTTAGCGCTCCATCAATGTCCCCCTCCGTAAAACGATCCGTTAATTTTTTAACTAACCGTCCTCTGGAATCGTAAAACCAAAATTGAGGTAAAGACTTAATCCCCAACGAATCACAAATGGGTGCCTTAAAGTCCAGTGCCACGACCTTCAGAATCACGAGCTTATTAGCAGGTTTGGCGGCGAGAACCTCAATATAGTTACCCTCACGAACACTTGCCAAATCTTTCGGATAGTGAAAATGGACAATGTTGACAAACCCTTTTCTTAAAAAATTATCAATATCCACATCTTCGCCCTGACTGATTATTGCAGGACTATTCGATTCCATCTCCCGCCACTTTCCCGAACGCTGCCATTCACGAGGAGGCGCAACAGGTTCGGTCGATTCTGTTTTGATCTTTTGGGCGGCATCAGCCTTCACGGAAGATTTGAGTTTACCGGGCTCACCAGGACGATTCACCTTCAGCTCCTTCAACATAATAACTCGTTCCATGATAGCCGCTTTGCCATTCGTGAGCCGAACATTAAAGTTCTCATAACCACAGAATTCGGCATCCTCGTATTGCTTGCGTATAAAATTAGCCGTGACCTTAATGGGCGCTGAGGGGATTATAGATTTTATGTTTATCGGATACTCGGAAACGTCCAGCCCGTCTTCGTCTTGGAAGGTGAATTTTCGTTCATCAAACCCCGTCAACCTCCCCTTGATCACCTGCCCTGAAGCCAACGTCATCGTATCAGCCTGAACCGCAGCAGCAGAAACCAACAAGACAAATATAAACGCAATCCGATTCATAGTTCGTCCTTCTTACTCCCACTCAATAGTAGCCGGCGGTTTTGAACTGATATCGTACACCACACGGTTAATACCAGAAACCTCATTTATGATCCGCGATGAAATTCGCGCCAATGTATCATACGACACTCTTGACCAATCAGCCGTCATGCCGTCCTGACTTTCGACGATTCGCAAGGCGGCCACATTTTCATAGGTTCGGCAATCGCCCATAACACCCACGGTTTGAATCGGAAGCAATACGGCAAAAGACTGCCATATTTTCGCGTACATCGGATCCTTCTGCATTTCTTCCTGCACGCGGAGATCCGCCTTTTGCAGCAAGGCCACGCGTTCCTCTGTAACTTCACCCAAAATTCTTACCGCAAGACCGGGCCCGGGAAACGGCTGGCGGTCTACCACATACCCAGGAAGCCCTAATTCACGCCCCAACAAACGCACTTCGTCCTTAAACAGTTCGCGAACGGGCTCGATCAGTTTAAACTTCAGATCGTCCGGAAGTCCGCCCACATTATGGTGGCTCTTGATCGTCACCGACGGCCCGCCTAACGGAGAAGCGCTCTCAATCACGTCGGGATAAAGCGTCCCTTGCGCCAGAAACTCAGCCTCCCCGAATTTTCGGGCTTCAGCCGAAAATACATCAATAAAGGTTTTCCCAATAATTTTCCGCTTTTGCTCCGGGTCAGTGATGCCCTTCAGGCCATCCAGAAATAATTTTTGGGCATGCGCCACATGCAAATCTATGCCAAAGGCTCTACCAAATAATTCCTCCACCTGCTTAGCCTCACCGGTACGCACCAGACCGTTATCTACAAATACACAGTGGAGTTGCTTGCCTATGGCGCGATGCAGCAACGCGGCCACCACCGAAGAATCCACGCCGCCACTCAAACCGCACAAAACATGGCCAGCTCCCACCCTTTCACGAATCGCCGCCACACTCTCCTTGATGAATTGAGCCATTTCCCAATCAGGTCGGCACTTACAAATATCAAAAAGGAACCGGCTAAGAATCGTCGCTCCTTGCGGGGTATGGACCACCTCGGGGTGAAATTGAAGCCCATAAATCCGTCGCTCAGGATTTCCCATGGCGGCAACAGGGCATGTACCTGTTTTTGCCAACACCGAAAAGCCCGCCGGCATTCGGTCAACCTGATCCCCGTGACTCATCCAGACCTCAAGCGAGGAAGGCAAATCGCGGAATAGTGAGGATGAATCCACTACCGTAATCCGAGCACTCCCATATTCGCGCGCCTGGCCTGGTTTCACAGCGCCATCCAGCAACTTGGCCGTCATCTGCTGCCCATAGCAAACGCCTAACACAGGTACCCCGAGATGGTAGATGGCCGGATCACACATCGGGGAGCCCTTGTCCAACACACTGGCTGGCCCACCGGACAAGATAATGCCCGCCGGTTTACGCGCAGCCAACTCAGCCGCAGTAATATTGAACTTCAAGAGTTCAGAATAAACACGCTGTTCTCGAACCCGCCGCGCGATCAGCTGACTGTACTGGGACCCGAAATCAAGAATGGCAATCCAATTGTGACCCTGCATAACGTTCAAGCCTTTCGAATTAATTCACGGAACTGGGTAAATAGATAATACGGATCATGGGGCCCCGGAGAGGATTCCGGATGATATTGTACGCAAAACATCGGCTCTTTTTTATGCGCCAAACCTTCCACCGTTTGGTCATTAAGATTCACATGCGTCACTTCCAGCATGGACATATCCAACGAAGCCGGATCCACTGAGAAATTATGGTTCTGCGAGGTGATTTCGACAGCACCTGTCCGTAAATTTTTAACAGGATGATTGCAGCCATGATGCCCAAACTTGAGCCGATAGGTCTTCCCGCCGCAAGCCAGCCCTAAAATCTGTTGTCCCAGACAAATCCCCATCAATGGTACCTTACCCAATAGCTCACGCGCCGCCTCAATGGCATAGGTCACCGCCGCCGGATCCGCTGGCCCATTGGAAAGAAAGACGCCATCCGGCTTCATCTTCAAAACCTCTGCGGCTGACGTCTGGGCCGGCACTACGGTAACATCCATACCGTTCCGCCGCAGGCTCCGCAAAATATTCCACTTGATACCAAAATCGTAAGCCACAACCTTCAGATCCGCTTTCGGCAATTCACTCGCAATACCCCAACTCTGAGAGAGCGAATGATCCGGATCCCATTTATAAGACTGCTTGCAGGACACCTTTGCTGCATAGTCCTGACCATCCAACCCACTCCACTCCAAAGCCTTACGCACGGCATCAGCTTCATTTACCGTGCCTGATACGCTCATAAAGCCGCGCTGCGTGCCTTCCTGCCTAAGCCGAGAGGTGAGGGCTCTGGTATCAATCCCCGCGATGGCAGGAATGGACCATTTCGAAAGGTATTCTGATACGGACCCGTCCGCCCGCCAGTTGCTGGGGGTGTTCATATCGTGAATAATGAATCCGCTGGCAAACAGCTGGCAACTCTCCATATCGGCCTGATTCATCCCCGTACTGCCGATTTCAGGATAGGTCATCGTCACAAATTGACCACTATAGGAAGGATCGCTCAGGATTTCCTGATACCCCGCCATACCCGTGTTAAATACAACTTCGCCATAAGCATCCACCGGAGCTCCGACAGAATACCCGCGCAAAATGGTGCCATCTTGAAGTGCGACAAAAGCTTTACGGGCCCGTTGTTCCGCCCAATTCCATTTTAAAGCCATAATTAATCCTCCCAATCCGGAAAAAGTTCATTCACTCTATCGATTCCTTCCCCACTTGGCAACGGTAAGCAAAGCCAAGGGCGTGAATTATAATTACAGGTTTAGAGTTTAGAGTTTGGGGTTTAGAGTTGAGAGTTGGGAGTTGGGGGTTGGGGGTTTCGGGCTATGTTGACCTCCTGGTGAGCTTTCCCCTACACTGATCTCCTATGAAGATTGTGCATATAATCCCTGGCACAGCGGATGTTTTCTATTGCGAGAACTGCATGCGCGACAAGGAACTGGTCATGGAGCTTAGGGCGCTGGGCCATGAGGTAGTCCTAGTCCCTTTGTACCTGCCGCTCTTCTCCGAAGGCGAAGAACTGGGCTCCGCTGATGTCCCCATCTTTTATGGTGCCGTAGGGGTCTATCTCGCCCAGTTCTTTCCAATGCTAAACAAAGCTCCCCGCTGGCTAAAAACCCTTATGGACTCACGCCGCTTACTTAGATGGGTGGCTAAAAAATCAAGCACCACACGCGCGAGCGGTCTCGAAAAGATGACCCTGTCGGTCTTGCGAGGCGAAATGGGGGGGCAAAAAAATGAACTCGACCATCTCATGTCCTGGCTGACCCACCATGCCAAGCCGGATGTCGTTCATCTTTCCAATGCTCTACTGCTGGGCCTCGCGGGCCGCATCAAACGGGAATTGGGCGTCCCTGTGGTTTGTACGCTTCAAGATGAAGATTCTTGGATCGACTCCATGCAGCCCCATGCGGCTAAAGCAGCCTGGCAAATCATGGATGAGAAAGCCGCAGACATTGCGGCCTTTATACCCGTGAGCGATTACTACAGGAGCCTTATGCAGGCACGACTTCAAAGCGTGACATCTGAACACTTTCACATCATCCCAATCGGGATCCACCCCAATCAATACGGCCCTGCCCCTATGCCCCCGAAAAATCCGGTCATAGGGTATCTCTCCAAAATGACGGAGTCGTTGGGGCTAGAAACAATTATCGACGCCTTTATCCAGCTCAAAAGATCAGTTCCTTTGGCCCCGCTCAAACTCCGGGTCATGGGTGGGAAAACACCTGACGACAATCCGTTCCTCCAGCGCTTGCGCAATAAACTCGCAGCGGAAGGGATGCTAACAGATGTTGAGTTTTGCGAGGGATTAACTAAAGAATGCCGTACGGAATTCCTTCAATCACTTTCCGTTCTCTCTGTCCCGATGCCGCACCCTGAAGCTTTTGGCATGTTCATCCTGGAATCTTTAGCCTGTGCCGTGCCCGTGGTGCAACCCCGCATCGGAGCCTTCCCGGAGATTATATCAACAACGGGCGGAGGGCTTTGTTATGATCCTAACGAGCCCGGCGCACTGGCCATGACCCTTAAAAGCTTTTTGCTGAACCCGGAGGAGGCCCAAAGGGTAGGCCGCATCGGATGCGAAAATGTATGCAAACTGTTCAATGTAAAAAATACGGCAAAAAGCATTCTAAAAATCTACCTTCAATGCCTTTCAGACGTGAATCTCTCAACTCGGACTCTAGCCTTCTTTCTGCTGGCCTCCTGTCTGACCTGTTTCGCCCAACCCCAAGCCCCGACAAACTGGCCCACTTTCCATGGAGACGCCAGATTGCGCGGAGTCTCGTCATCAGCCGTTTCAAACACACTTTCAATTGGCTGGCGATTCAAGGTGGGAGCCCCTGTTTCACGTCCGCCCATAGCCTATAACGGCCTCATCTACGTCTTATCGGATCGAGGAGAGGCTATCGCCCTGAATAGCGATGGCTCAAAATGCTGGACAAGCACCCTGCCTCGTCAGCCTCAACCTGAATTTTTCTCAACCCCTCCACTCCGGGTGGACGATTCCCTACTTGCAGGAACAGACCGAGGTTATGTTTATGCGTTCAACGCTGGAACGGGCGCGTTTAGGTGGAAAGTTAAAATTGGTGAGGATATTTATGGAGCGCTCAACTGGCTTGAACCCGAAGGCACTAATAACTTTAGTGTGCTAGCGCTTTCCCGCAATGATGGCAGGTTGTTTCGACTGGACCTCTCCTCGGGCCGTGTTATATGGGCCTCAAAGCCAGCGGGGCGCTCAGACGGGTCTCCCGCCGTTGGAAACGGAATAATCGTTTTTGGGGCCTGTGACGCCGCCTTGCATTTTATATCCCCCCTCACAGGTGACAGCATTGCGAAAACCGACTTTTCCGAAAACGGCCCTATGGCGGGAGGGGCGGCTCTTGACGGCAGGCTGGCCTTTATTGGGACTCGGAATGGATCCGTTCTCTGCATTGACACGACCAGTTTCAAACCCGTCTGGACTCGTCAGGTGGCTAGCAATGAAGTCTTCAGCACTCCCGCCATTACATCCCATTGCGTTGTGACAAGCGCTGGTGACGGATCCATCTCTTGCCTTAATCGGGCGGATGGAAAAATAATTTGGCAAATATTCACATCTGATAGTCCGGCCTCACCCGTGATAGCCGGCGATAAAGTAATAGAAACGGCTGGCGGAACATTATTGCTATTAAGGCTGGAAGATGGCCGCACGCTTTGGTCTGATAAGCCTTGCGACTCACTCACTTCACCGGCAGTTGTCGACGGCAAAGTTATTGTAGGGACCGATGATGGCTTCATTATCCTGTACCAATAAACAACACGATCTGTGGTTCGAAACAAAACAGCATAATGCCAACAGGGAAAATAGGCATGACACAAACCCCTCTATTACAGCTTAAAGAGATCAGCAAAGTCTACCCGACCTCTAGTGAAGGCGGCTTATCGGTCTTGAAAAGCATCAATCTTAAAGTCCACAAGGGAGAAACGGTCGCCATTGTCGGCCCTTCCGGCTCGGGGAAAAGTACTCTGCTGAACATCATCAGTACATTGGACGCCCCCACCTCTGGCCAAGTACTATTCGAGGATCGCAACCTAAACTCCTTATCCACACAGGAGCAGGCAACGTTTAGAAACGAAAAAATTGGAATTATTTTTCAAACGCACCATCTTCTAAAACAATGCAACACACTGGAAAACGTACTGATGCCGGTTTTGGTGAACCGAAGTCCTGCAGGCGCGAAAGAACGGGCACTGGAATTGCTGGCACAGGTCGGATTATCTCATCGTCTTGACCACCGCCCGGGCCAACTGTCCGTGGGTGAACAACTCAGAGTGGCCGTAGTGCGTGCGCTGATCAATCAACCACGCCTTTTGCTCGCTGATGAGCCGACCGGCTCGCTCGATCATTCCGGCGCCGAAAGACTCGCCGATCTTCTTGTCGAAATGAATCAACAGAAGGGGGTGTCGCTCATCGTGGTCACCCACTCCCTAGCCCTAGCCAAACGCATGGGCCAGGTTTACGAACTAATCGACGGACAACTGGTATCGGCATAACATGACGTTTTCAGGGCTTACACTTAGAAGTTTCTTTTTCTATCGCCGAGCACATGCCTTGGTGCTGGTCGGCGTCATGCTGGCAGCCGCCATACTCGTTGGCGCCATGCTGGTTGGCGATTCAGTCAAATTCAGCCTTAACCAATCGGCCTTGCTTCGCCTTGGCAAAATTCAATGTTCCCTGGAAACCCGCGGGCGTTTCTTTTTGGCAGACTTAAGCCAGCGACTGGGCAGCGAAATGGGCTCAATAATTACCCCGGCCCTTCTCTTTAACGGGATGGCACTCACCCAGGCGCTTCCCGGAATAGAGCCACGCCAAATCAACAATATCCAAATTATGGGGGTGAATCACGATTTCTGGGAACTCGCCACAGGGCCAGCCCCGCATCTCACCCCGAATGGCATTGCCATCAATCAAAAACTGGCTACCGAACTCAAAGCCCAGCAGGGAGATCAGATTTCTATCCGCTTCAGTAAACCCTCTTTGATGTCTAAAGATGCCCCTCTCTCAGCCCGCGAAAAAAGCGATACCCTTCGAGCAACATTTATTGTGGAAAGCATCGTTCAGGATAATCAATTGGGACGATTCAGTCTGGCTGCGGATCAACAACTCCCCTGCACCGCCTTCATTAGTCTTGCTTGGTTACAAAAAGAGACCGGTCTGGAACAACAAGCGAATCTCCTTTTGGCAGGCGAAAACACGAATCAATCTGCGGAGCACCTTAATCAGGCACTCCATAAAGTCTGGCAACTCGCTGATATGGGGCTGACGCTGAAAGCGGCTGAAAGCGGTAAACTCACCCAACTCGAATGTGACCGAATTTTCATGGATCCTTCGATCGGCACCACCTTGCCCGCTTGGACTAATTCGGTTGGGGCATTGACCTATCTTGTAAATTCAATTGCCCGAGCCAATGCTGACCCCGTGCGGGAAACCCCTTATTCCTTTGTCATCGCACTTTCGCCTTCATCAAAACCGGAGCTGGGGCTAGTTCCACCCGAAATGGCAGACAACGAAATCATTATCAATAGGTGGCTGGCGGATCAACTTGCAGCAAGTCCTGGTGATGCCATTCGGATAACTTATTTTGAATTTGGGACGATGGATCGATTTCACGAAACGAACCGTTTTTTTCGGATTCGCCGAATAGCGGAAATGCAAGAGTTCGCACAAGAGCGGGAATTAGGCCCGGATTTCCCCGGCTTGACCGATGCGGGAAAATGTGCGGAATGGGACATTGGGATGCCCCTCCAGAAAAGCAAGGTCGACGACCCTGCCAACGAGGCCTACTGGAACAATTACCGGGCCACCCCAAAAGCGGTCATCACCTTAAAGGCCGGCCAAGACATGTGGGCCAATCGATTTGGCAACCTCACCGCCGCTCGCTTTCCTACGACTGCTCTTCAGGGCGCCTCCTTGACTGAATATTTACGACAACATCTAGACCCTGCTGAATCCGGACTCGTTTTTGTGCCGATCCGACAAACTGCACTAAAGGCCGCGAACGAAGCGCTGGATCTCGGGCAACTTTTCCTGGGCATGAGCCTATTTCTGATTGCGGCAAGCTTGCTCTTAACTAGCTTACTCTTTGCATTTGGGATTCAACAGCGTTCCGAAGAAACAGGATTAATGCTAGCTGTTGGTTTTCTGCCAAGACAAATACGCCGCCTATGGATACAAGAATGTGTTCTGACCGCCATTTTTGGATCAATCGTAGGGGCATTTATGGGCTCCCTTTATACACGTATGATGATCTGGGGGCTGAGCCATTTTTGGCAGAATGCCGTGGCTCAAGCTGAAATCCACTATCACGCAACCTTCAGCACAATCGTCATGGGCACCCTTTTAAGCTTCATTTGCGCTATGTCAGCTCTTATTTTTACCGTAAAACGACAAACGACCCGGTCTGTGCGTGCGCTTATGTCAGATGACGTTAAATTGGTTTCTTCCCCTCACACGTATCCTGAGTGCAAAAAAAATAAATGGACTCTTCGGCTTTCAGAAGGGCTCACTATCGCGGCGATTACTGCGGTTATTGTGGCGTTAGCGCTAATTGGGTATGCCTCCAACCATAAGCCGTCTAATTTTGCCCTCATCTTCTTTATAGCTGGCAGCCTGCTTTTAATCTCCCTCATCGTCCTCACCCGTCCCCTGCTGACGCAGCTTGCCCGCGCCGGAGGCAATCTATCCCTTTTAAAATTAGGATTACGCAATGCGGGACGCCACCCCTCCCGCAGTCTTACGGCGGCAAGCCTATTAGCCTGCGGATGTTTTATCATCATAGCCGTATCGGTCATGCAGGAGGATTTTGGGCATGATGCCCTGCTGCGTAACTCTGGCACAGGGGGATTTGCCTTGTTTGGCTATTCAACATTACCGATTCAGGCAGATCTGGAGAATCAGGAAGGACGCAAAAGATTTTCCCTCGACTCAAATCCCGATTTAAAGGATGCGCATTTCGTCTCCATGAAAGTTCGGGTCGGCGATGATGCAAGTTGCTTGAACCTGAACCGGTCCCAAACCCCAACCCTGATCGGCGTTGATCCCGTAGAATTCGAAAAGCGAGGCGCTTTCCAAGCGCAGTCATACGACAACAAACTTTGGACTTTACTCCTTACGCCTCTTCCTGATGGCGTCATACCAGGACTAGCAGGCGACGCCAATACGGCTCAATGGGGACTTCAAAAGAATACGGGTGTCGAGAAGGGTGACATTCTGGAGTTCCAAGCAGAACGCGGGGGAACGTTTCGCGTCAAATTGGTCGGCGCCCTACCTATGCCGGTTTCGGTATTTCAAGGGTCGATCTTAATTCCTATTTGGGCTTTCGCAGCCCAATATCCTTCTGAAAACGGTGCCCGCATGTTCTTGATTGACACTCCTTCGGGGTCGGTAAAAACTATCAAAAACGCACTCACGCTCAAATTAGGCAAATGGGGTATCAACATTACCTCGACATCAGAACGCCTGAAATCTTTTTACAGGGTGGAGTCTACTTATCTGTCTATGTTCCTGATACTTGGTGGGCTCGGGTTGCTTTTAGGAAGCGCAGGAATGACGATCGTGATTCTACGTAATATCCAAGAACGCCGCGACGAATTGGCACTGCTTTCCGCTTTAGGATATACCCATCACCAAATCCTTAAAATCGTTATAGCCGAATACGGATTTATTCTGGGAGTAGGATTAGTTATTGGATTAACGGCTTCACTTGCAGCCATCTGGCCCGGACTTCAGATCCCAGGACATCATTTCCCATGGATTCCCATAGCGGCCCTCATCTGCGGCATCCTTTTTCTGCAAGTATTTTGGATCCTGTTAGCCATCTGGGCCTCATTCCGCACGCCCCTGCTCAATGCCTTGCGGAATCAGTGAAACACTACGGAAATAGCGTCCGCATCAGTCCATCCCCTCGCAATGCCCCGAGGCTACCACGCAGACAATCAACCTCATTGAAGTCCGCCACACTATCGGGTTGCATATCTGGCATGCGTATGGAAACAGGTACTGGAGTCCGGGTATGTTTGCCCGACCTGATCGGGACTGGATGATCAGGCAATACGGCATAATTAGCATCGGGCCCCACCGCCTCCATTACCGGACATATAATGCGAGCATCAAAATCCTCAATAGCCTTTATTTTGAGGGACAGGTTTTGCTCATGCGATACTTCATCAATAGCCTCAAGGTGAAGATATACAAAATCATGGGTCTTTATAGCCTCCACAGCGGCCGCAGCTTTGCCTTCATAATTGGTATCGACATAACCGGTCGCGCCCGCTACAGGCACCACATCTAGCCCCAAACATCGCCCCAGCCCGGCAATGACATCCACCGCTGAGATGACCGCCCCTGTAATCCCATACTTGGCCTTCAACGTCTTGAGCGCACCCGTCCGCCCCCCGCTCCAAGGCCAGATCCCATTTGCCATCGGATGCCCGCTTGCTTTTAAACGCTGATTCACAGGATGGTTCGTCAGTACGGCCGTAGCTTCATCAATGAGCCGCCTTAACACCGCCGCAGTCGTCGCGCCCGCCTGATCCAAGGCGCGCGGCAAGTGCTCTGCCACCGGCTGACCGTGATTATCATCGGGTTTATCCGTCTTTACTCGTGCAGAATATTCAGCCCCCGAGCAGACCAGAATATTCCGGTAACTTAACCCCGTATAAAATCGAATCTTGTCACTCCCTAAATGAGTATTCAGAGCTTGAATTAACAGTGTGGCATTAGCATTGGAGACACGCCCGCCAGAAAAATCGCGAAGGATTCCGCTATCGATGGTAGTCAGATTGATCCTAAATGCGATGTCATCCGGCCCCAAAGGAACACCGCGTCCCGCAGCCTCTAATGCGCCGCGCCCGCAATATTCAGTGGGCAGATCACATCCCATAACGGACATATTAGCAACTTCGCTACTGGTAGGGAAACCTTCCGGTAACGTCAACAAAGTCCCTGACCTTCCCTCACGAGCAATCCGATCCATTCCAGGCGTCCGCGCCACCTGCAAAGGTGTTTTTCCGCCCAGCTCTTCCATCGGCTCATCCGCCATTCCATCGCCGAGAAAAATGATTGTCTTCCGCCTGCTCATATACCCCTAGTCTTCTTCAAAAAGCCTTCTCGTTTCTTTGGTTGTTTCAAAGCGCATGATATTTAACAGGCTATGTCCGAGGAAGCGAAAGTCATCTTACACTCGGACATGAATTATTTAATAAGGCTAAGAAACTCGGACCGGGTCGGTATATCGTTATGAAAGCTTCCTAAAACGGAAGATGTCGTCATCACGGAATCTTGTTTTTGAACGCCCCTCATAATCATGCAGAGGTGCCGACACTCCATTACCACCCCAACACCCTCTGGCTTGATGTAATCCATGATATCGTGGGCAATCTGAGCCGTTAGCCGTTCTTGAATCTGCAAGCGCCGCGCATGACAATCCACTATACGCGCCAATTTGCTTACGCCTAACACTTTTTTACGCGGGATATATCCAATATGGCACCGCCCAAAAAAGGGAAGCATGTGGTGCTCGCAAAGGCTATACACCTCGATGTTTTTAAGCAGCACCATGTTGTTAGCTTCAACCGAGAATACCGCCCCATTGACAATGTCTTTAACCGACATCTGGTATCCGGAAGTTAAAAAAGCATACGACGCAGCTACGCGATCCGGCGTCTTAACCAAACCCTCCCGCGTGGGGTCTTCGCCGATTTCCTTCAACAACTCTTTAATCAAAACCGCAACACGTTTCTTATTCATGGCTTTCCTTAATGCTCATCTCTTTTTCGTGTAATCTCAACTTCACTGCAAAGCGCAAAACGAAGCGCCCCCAACTTTTGAACGAGAACATCCACCTGCTTCACCACAGGGGATTGCAATGACAACTCAGCTATCCTCTGGGCCAGTCGCTCAATGAGCTTGAACGGCTTCATTTCGCTCTCTACCAAAATTTCCTTTTTGAGGATGCTGTAATCGACGGTATGACGCAAGTCATCACTCGCGCAAGCCTCGCGCAAGTCTGCATGCAATGTAACCGTAATCAGCAACTCCTGGGGTAAACGGCGTTCTTGCTCAGTAACCCCGACCCGGCACCTCACCCGAAGATCTCGAATTCGTATCCTATCAAGAACCATATTTAATTTCCTTTTATGCAGACTTAGCAGTAGCCAATACTTCCCGAATCGTGCTTAACAACCGTGACGGAGTGTGCGGCTTGGCCAAGAAAGGGAAACCCCGGTCTTGAATGGTCTGCCACCGCGAGCGCTCATCCGTATAGCCGCTACTTATCAACACCGCCAACTTCGGATTATGGATCAATGCCTTCTCGACCAAATCAACCCCATTACCATCGGGAAGGACCACATCGCTAAAAATCATATCAAAACGATACCCCTGCACGCTGAGAGTGGCTTCCCCTTCTGCAACCGTTCCAACCGCCACGACCTCATAACCTGCTGACGCAAGAACCCGTGTTGCGAGCACTCGCACTCCCGGCTCATCCTCAACCAGCAAAATTCGTTCGCCCGCCCCTTTGCCATTTGATCCAGAATCCACGATCATCGGAGCTGGAGCCCCCTCGTGTAACGGAAGGTAAAGCGTCAAGGTTGAGCCCTTCCCTACCTGGCTTTCCACATGCACCCACCCGTCATGCTGTTTTGCAATCCCATAGGCTACCGATAGGCCGAGACCATTCCCCTGTCCTAAGCCCTTCATGCTAAAGAACGGCTCAAAAACATGTTTGATAATATCGCAGTCCATCCCGATGCCGGTGTCCGACACCGACACCGTCACAAATTTACCAAGCCGCGCTCCCGGCATCACCGCCATTTGAGATTCAGTAAGCGATATCTGGCCGGCAGAAATTGAGAGCGCTCCTCCCGCAGGCATGGCATCGCGTGCGTTAACGACTAGATTCAAGAGAAGCTGTTCAAGCTGGCTTGAATCCGCATAGACTAAAGGGAGATTTACGGGACATTGAACCGTGAGCCGTATATCTCCCCCCACTAAATGCTCAAGGAGGGAGTGCACGCTTTCGATCACTCCCTTTATCTCCAGTGCCGTGGGCACCACCAATTGTCGGCGACTGAATGCCAACAATTGGCGAGTCAACATAGCTGCCCGTTGCGCCGCCTGATAGATATTGCCGATCCCTTCGGAGAAGGATTCAGGACTTACGTTTTTGCGCATCAAAACTTCCGCGTATCCCATAATGACTTGCAAAATATTATTAAAGTCGTGAGCCACCCCTCCGGCCAACTGACCAATCGCCTCCATTTTTTGAGACAAAATCACCTGCTCTTGAAGGCGTTTGTGCTCACTGATGTCTACCACACTTTCAATCAGCTGTCGGCGCCCGTTGATAGCCACCTGTCGCACCGTCTTCAGGACCGGAATCTGAGAACCATCCGCCCTGATCAAAAAACATTCGCAATGATCAATCGTTTTTCCAAAATCGCTAACGGGGCACTCTCCGCTCGCTGCGGGACAAACAAATTTGTGACACACACTGCCCACAATCTGATGCTCTGGCAGCCCCACCATTGCGGCCAATTCACGATTGACCTCCAGAATGATATGGCTTTCCGGATCCACAATGAGAACCCCGGTTTGAACGGATTCCAAAATAACTCGTAACCGGGCCTCGCTGGCACGAAGGGCCTCGTCGGCTCGATCCCGATCCCGCTGAACTCGACGAAATTCACGACGGTCGACCGCATCCTTCATGGCGCGCTGCACCACCGGCACCAATCTTGTCAGGCGGTCCTTCAGAACATAATCTTGCGCCCCCACCTTCACCGCCTCAACAGCACACTCCTCGCCAATGGCTCCCGACACGATAATAAAAGGAATGTCCCGCTTCCAAGTTTTGAATTCAGTAAGGGCGTCAATCCCGCTGAAGCGCGGCATTTTATAATCGGCGAGAATCAGATCCCACTCCCAGTGGAGCAGTGAGCGCATGGATTCCAAGGTATCCACCCGTTCATAAACCAGTGTATACCCAGCTCGACGCAATTCGCGCACGATCATTTCCGCATCTTCGGCTGAATCCTCAATGATCAAAAGCCTCAATAAAGGAGAAGTGTCTGGTTCGTTTTTATTAATCTCTTCCGGCATGGGCTTTCCCTCAAACACGCTTAAAATCTCGTAGCAAACTTAACTTCGGGCTTACATTCCGACTATACAACTTGTTCCCTTAGTGTAAAGCAAAAGACGAAATGATTATCATTCTTTAAGGCAGATCTCAAGTTGACGGCATCAACGGTACAGAGCTGTCTGGGGGCGGTCAGTCAACGTATTAAAATGCCGCATGGCCAGTCGCCACCAAGGCGAAAGACTCGACTCAGGCATCCGCCATACATGGTCATGCAAATCAGCCACCGCTTGGACATTCAATAACACCGCCATCTGCTCGCGGCGATTCAATGCCGAGGGGCCTTTCGCCAGCAAGCGAACCTGTAATTCGTGCAGATCTCGTCTAACATATCGACCTGCTTTAGGCTTATGGCGCAACAGCGAACTATGTGCCGCATTCAGATAAGGGTCCAAAACCACCTGCATGATTCCGTAATGGGGAGCCAGCCAGTCCGGCGGTTCCATACGATGTCGAATAGCTCTTAAATTTTTATCTAAATGGCGGACTACTGCCGTTGGCTTCATCTCAATCGGGATCGTAAAAAGTTTCAATTGGCGTAAGCGCTTTCCTAATCTAGGTGCACTTAACATCGCAGAAATCGGAATTGATGCAATTAAGCCAAACGTGACAGGGCTTAACCACCAGAAGAACACGGGGCTGATTAAAAATGCAATCAAGGCCCAGGTTACCCCAACTACGGTATGTCCCGTATGTGCCGTAATAATGCCCTCCCAGTCGACGCCCGCACCTGCATCACGTGACTGTGGGTTCCAGGGCACATCTCGCCCACTGAGAATTTCAACCACAAACCTGGAGTTAAACAACATTTGAACAGGAGCCATCAGAGCCGACAAGGTATGCTCGACCAGAAAACCTAAAATAATTCGCCCGCTTCCCCCAAATTTTCCCCGTTGCTCCTGATTTTTAAGCACCAACAAGACCGCTAAAATTTTGGGAAGTGTCAACATTCCAAGCGTCACGAAAAACAGTATTAGCGCGAGCCGCCCGCCGCCAATATCAAGAAACGACGAGAAGCCCACATCGGAATCGAAAGTTATAACCGTGCCACCCGCCCAGAACATCCAGGCGGAGACAGAGCCTAGCGCCAAAAAGATCAACCATAAAGGCGAGGCCACATAGGATAGTATCCCAAGGAATAAGTGTAATCGATTAATAGGGTGGAGCCCCTTGGCCGTAATCAGCCAAGCATGTTGCAGATTCCCCCGGCACCATCGCCGATCGCGGCAAGCGTGATCCAATGGCGTTGGAGGAAGATTCTCATAGCTGCCTCCGATCTCATAGTCCATCCATACCTCATAATTCGCCCGCCGCATCAGCGCCGCTTCCACATAGTCGTGACTCATAAAACGGGTGTTGGCACCCGCCGTCAACATGGGCAACGCGCAATGTTCCATAAAAGGGGCCACCCGGATAATGGCATTGTGTCCCCAAAAATTCCCGCACCCTGCCTGCCAATAATTCAAACCCGCCTGAAAGATGGGGCCATAAAGAGTCCCGGCAAACTGCATGACACGGGCAAAAAACGTGCGCCCCTGAATCGGCGCGGGAACGGTCTGAATAATGCCAGCCTGTGGATTTACCTCCATTAATTGAACGAGCCTGACAAGCGTATTGGCTTCCATCAAACTGTCTGCATCCAGCACAACCATATACCGATACTTGCGCCCCCACCTCCTCAAAAAATCACTGATGTTGCCGCTTTTCCTGTTTAAGCCGAGCCTCCGCTTGCGGTAGAAAATACGCCCGAACCCCTTCACCTGCTTGCACAAGTCAATCCAGGCGACCTCTTCTTCGATCCATTTGTTAGGGTCATTTGAATCACTTAAGATAAAAATATCGAGTCGGCTGATATAGCCGGACCGGACTAGGTCCAGATAAATAGTCCGGAGCCCCTCGTAAACACGGC
Source organism: Kiritimatiellia bacterium (assembly GCA_038330175.1). Taxonomy (GTDB): domain Bacteria; phylum Verrucomicrobiota; class Kiritimatiellia; order CAIKKV01; family CAITUY01; genus JAABPW01. The sequence goes on along the minus strand of JBBQNS010000013.1, from coordinate 19,839 downwards.
TGACATCTTCATTATAGATGGGGATTGCAATCGCCGTAGCGGGCATTTCATCCAGCGCCGGCATCGCGGCGGAAATCGTTCGCGAAATACTATAGGGATCCTTGCTTCTCAACAGGATAAAAAACCCCATGACGGCCTGAATGAACCCCAGTGTGACCATTCCAAACAAGGGCACAAAGAAGAACAGGAGGGCCATTTCAATTCCGCTTAATCCACCACGCCAGAGGATATCAGCCAACACCCAAGTGGCTATTCCCGTCGTTACCACCACCATGGTAAAAAAGAAGGCCTGCCGGAGACCAGACCGACGCAGGGAGGAAATGGGCATTATAGACGGTTCACTCATCATAACGATTAACTCCGCGTGTACTTAAAGAGCGCCGCCAGAAGAATTGCAAACAGAGTCCACAGAAATAGGGTACGTAAAACAGGAAGGCGATCAAAGGTATCTTTGGCCGAACCCGCCCACCCCTGAATTAAACCGCGATCCATCGCCCGCGGGACCATACTGCTAACCTCTAATTCAGGCCCGGTCTTCACCAATCGGGCATGCAGCGTGTCAGCGAAGCCGGGTGGCTCTTGCTGAGGATTTAAAAAAGCATTTGGCCAGCGCATCGGCGCATCACACAAATAAAGCGATAAGAACCCCTCGGCCATTGAATAGGGACGTTCATTTTCTCGAGGCGGCAACAACCCAACCATCCAGCGGTCGATCAAATCCCGAGCTTCATCAATAGCCAAGGTGGTCAGGAGGACATCCTGGTTAGTCGCCCTGCGCTCCAAGGCACGCTGCAAAATAAGAGCGGTAAGACGAGCCCGATGTAAGCGACTTGCCACACGGCAGGCTCGCAGATAGTTCTCCACTTTACCAAACGCTTCATCCCACGCTATCGCGTCAGTTGGATTCCATGCCGGTAATGTTATGGCATCCAAAGATAGGTCCATGTTTCGGTGCAAGGCGCTCCGTCCTTTCGAATCACTGCACGAAGTTCAACGGGTGCAGATGGCTTTTCCGGGGTGACATCAAAGGCAACGCGCCAGGTCCGGTCATAAGGGTTATATTCATCCGAAACGCCTGATAGACGTCCTCCATCGGCATTCACCACGACCTCAGGCTTAACGCCCGAACCATCACGAGCCAGCGATGGCCAGGTAAAATCGAGAACAAACTTGCGCGCATTAGACGCGTGCAAGGTGAAGCCCGACCGCATCGCCACAAGGCGGCCCAGAGGAGGAAGATTTGGATTCTCTTCATACCAAGTCAAATCATAGGCAAACTCTGCGGACTCGCCCGGCTTTAAGGCTTTGGCAGGTTGCCAATAGGCAACGATATTATCGTGAAATTCAGACCACGTCCCAATCTCAACCAGCCGCACGGCCCCTTCACCCCATGCGCCTACCGGTTTGACCCAAGCTGACGGACGCCGCTGATACATGGTTTCTAAATCTTCATAGCAGGAAAAATTTCGTTCACGCTGGATCAACCCGAAACCTCGAGGATTATTGTCTTTAAACGCGCTCAACCGAAGCGGACCCGTATTTTCAAGTGAACGCCACAACCATTCATTTTTTCCGTTCAGAATCAATAACCCGTCTGAGTCATGCACCTCGGGACGAAAATCATCAAATCGTCGGACATTATTTTTCCCAATCCAATACATACTGGTCAGCGGGGCGATTCCATAGTTCACCAAATTGGTGCGAGCAAACAGGACAATTTTCATGTGAATTACCGTTTCCACACCCGGCTCAATCAGGAAAGAAGCGGCACCTGCCACGCTGGGCCCATCCAACAGCCCAAAAATCTGCAGGGAGCGCCCCTCTTTATCGGGACGAACCGCCCAGAAATCCTGGAAGCGAGGAAACTCCTCCGGCCGATCCGACGCGCAATTAATCGCCACCGCTCGGGCAGATAGGCCGTAAATCAACCCTTTGGGTAACGCCCTAAAATAAGAAGCTCCTTGAAAAACAATCAGCTCATCAAGATACTCGGTCGTGTTTAAGGGATAGTGGACACGAAAGCCTGAATACTTCACCCCTCTGAGATCAAACCAACTTAAATCATTCTTGCCATAATCAAACAGGTCTCGGTCGAACGGAAAATCCTTAACATCATCTCCATCAACCAGATGCATATCGATCTGATCTTTCTGCCCACCTCCCGGATGAAAAAATTGAAGCTGGAAAGGCAAATGCTCCCGCCGCCAAACGGATTCCTTAACATTGAAGCGAATATCACGGGTCTGGTCATAAGAAAGCGTCTCAAGGGTTTTAGACAACGTAACCCGCGTATCCTTATAAGGCGCAATCGCGAGGTCTCTCGCCATTTCCTTGATTCGCTCAAAAGTTGGGGCAGGGCCTCGATTGGCAGCTCTAATGTCCGCAGATTGACACCCAAGGACGACGGCGACGGCGACTACTAACCTTATTATTCGATGTCTCATAAGTGATATCTATTAAAGCTCCGCTTTTTATTTGCCTTAGGGAGACCAACCACAACTTATTAATAATTACCCGACAAACCTTTGTCCTGCAAGGGAATTTGAAGCTCTAACCCTCCCACTCGCGCTGACTCGTCATCTGATATTTGCTATCTTTGCGCTATTTGCTAATGTCCTCACCGTTGGTAACCCATGAAACTATTTTCTGTTAAAAATCATAAAGAGGCGCAGGATCCATTCCAACTGGACTTCCTAGCTGACTTTCACGAGCTTACTCCTACCATGAAACCCATTGAACCCAGCCCCGACGGCACACCGCCTCTTCCTTTACTGAATCAACCCCAATCCATTCCGCCGCGCCCGGTTTTTTCGGCTAGCCACACCCTCGCTTCCGACCAAAATGTTACGCCGTTGCCCGCTACAGCCGATAAAGCAATACTACCGGCTAATGGCAATTCAACTGATCCGGGCACGGCACCCGGGGCCGATGTTTTCGAGTCTGACCCTTTCTTCAATCCGCCCCCACCTCAGGAAGACCCTGGATTTGATACGATAGTGACTGCCCCCCCCGAGGAAGACGTATTTATACCCGGTAACGCCCCCTCTGAAGTTAAGACTCCTGAGGTTCCTGCACAGGAATCCGCCCCTCCCACTGCCGAAGAACGTCTTCTCGGCACCATCAATGCCAGCAAAGAGACACGCAAAGCGGTCATAGCCCGCGACAAACCTCAACAGGAAGCCCAGGCGTTCAAAACCCGTATTTCCGCACTTGAAATTGAAATCGTTGCTGCACGCGCAGCCTTAAATCAAGCTAATCAAGTGCGAGGCCAAACCGAACTTCGTTTTGAAAAAGCAGAAAAAGAATGGACGGACAAGTTAAGCCACCTCCGCCACATGCTCGACGAGGTTGAAGACACGCGAGATGAAGTCTTTCAAAAGCGGGTTCCCAGGCTTCTTCTCATTGGGACGCTGGTGGCAGGTATTATTGCCACCATTTTCGCCTATTTAATTGGCGCGTCTCAAACAGCTCGATCCCCGGTTACAGGAGCCAATCAGCCCATCATACCAGCCAGTGCTTCAGCCCCGGTTTTTGAGCCCATCTCGAAGGCCAATACCCCCTCTGAACAGGCTCCCAACCTTGCAGCCCCGGCAGCACCCGTCCTCATGCCAGAGGTAGCAGCCATTGAACCGTCACCGCCTCCCCCGCTCAAAGCCCCACCCACCCACCCTGCCCGAGCAGCAACCGCCTACCATCCGCAAAAGCCGGCCAACCCTATCCCGGGGAAGCCCGTAACATGGCCTACTTTATCCGGGTCTCGTTGGAGCACAACCGCAGCTGCTAAAGAAATGAAAGTGGTGTTCCATTATGGAATTTTTTCAAAAGGAGCTGAACTTACAAGCGCCGCACGACAGGATCTGAAGGCCATTGCCGCCACGCTTGCGGGAAAATCCTTCCAGGTTGAGGTTGAAGGCCATACCGACTCAGTTAAGAGTAATCGAGCCAAGGCCTCCGGCGCCAATAACCAAGCGCTAGGCCTAGCTCGGGCGAAGGCAGTCGCTGCTTATCTGAGTGGTTCGTGCGGCCTTCCCGAATCAATCATAACGACTTCCTCAGCGGGCGAGGCTCACCCCCCTTATCCGAACACCACGACCGCAAATCAGCAAAGAAACCGCACGGTCATCCTCAGAATTACGGCCCGATAAAGAAAAGCAACGCCTACCGCTTGATACGCTCAATGACCGTGAGCTTGTCGCCCATAAATTCGAGCTTTAACACAGGGTAGTCCTCATACCATCCGCGATTGACCCACATGGTATCATACGAACGCTGAAGGCGACCGGCCCGATCCCGATACCAGTAACCCGCATTCGAAGGTTCATAGCTGCTGATAAAGCGAGAATTCACATAAGTCCAAATTTCAGTTTCGCTGGATTCAGCGGTGCGGACATGGACCTGCCAAGGGCTACCCAGTGCCAGGCGAACCATATCTCGGCTAAACCCGATTGCGATTTCACCCTTCTTTATTTTTGCCTGATTCTCCGGGGTAAATGTCGCAAAAAGTTGCGGCTCTTTTTGAATCCGGGTATTGGGATTGCTCACACAACCCGAAACCCATAAAACAAAAACGAGTGTAAACAATGTCCGTCCTGTGAATTCCATTTGATCTCCTTAAGTTATCCGACGAAAAACATCTCCATTACACCCACATCAGAGGGATATGGCAAACGGCCCAAAGAACATACCGCCACATGGATGAAAATCGGTCGCTGCGGCTTAACACAGTAAAATAGACTCCCTTCGCGAGAGTGTTGACCATAATTGCCAACAATAATGCTTGTATCAATAATCGACTGGAGAAAGTCCCTTGGACTAGGGATAAAGCAAATGGGTCAACATCCACAACCCCTGAAATAATACCCAACCCTAGCACCCCCGCTTGCCCGAAATATTCTTTCGCTAGCGCTATACCCACTTTTACCACCACAAACAAAAAGGCAAACCCAACAGCCACCCTAATTTCAACAGGATTTTGGATGGCGGGTAAAGTGCCTGGCGCGCTTTCTGCCGGTTCGCTATTACGGACACTGAAAGCTAGCAAGAGCCCAACCCCACTCATACAGGCCATCCGCCAACCCAAAACCATGGAAAACCCACCTCCGAAAACAGCGATTAAGGCCAACAACCTTAAATACATCATGCTACTTGCCAATAGGCTCGCCTTCAGCGCCGCCGACGCATACGCCGGAACGTCCCGTGCCAGCCGACCTGTCGCCACGCTTACGGCTGTACTGGAAGCAATCCCGCCCAGAAGCCCGCAAAGCGGCAATCCAAACCGGGCTCCCAGTTTTTTTGAAAGAATATATCCGATAAACCCGATCGCCGACACCATCACGACGATCTGCCAGATACGGGCAGGATTAAGATGATATTGCGTGTACTCTGCATCGGGCAGGGACGGATAAATCACCAACGTCAAAAGCAAAAACTTCAAAGTGGCCAGAAACTCATTGCGATTCAAGCGTGCCACATAGCTTTCCAGGGCGGATTTTTCGGAAAGCAAGATGGTGTTCATGACGCCGAGCGCAATCGGGAATCTCACATCGGCCAACAACGCAAGCGCCCCTATCATATAGGTCACTAAAACGGATATCTCACTTGTGGCTCCAAAGCGGCCGGATTTAATTTTTTGAAGATAGGCTACGACCGTCAACGCCGTAACGGCGATTAAGCCCGCAGGCAGTAGAAAAGGCATCCCGTTGGAAGAAAACCAGGCGCAAGCGAATCCGAACAAACAGACGACAGGAAACGTCCGCACTCCGCCAAAGAAAAACGGAGAGCGCTCTTTACGCCCGGTTTCACGTTCCAATCCAATCAAAAAGCCAACCGCTAATGCAACTAGGAATCGAAGCCCAAGCGTCCATTCAATTGGAATGTTTATATTCAAGGATAATCAAGTTCTCCCGTAAACACATAAACGGCGGGCCCTAGAAGCGTGACATCGTGAGCCCCGTCAGCTGTTAGCGAAAAATTCACTTCCAACACGTCCCCCCCCGCACAGGTAATTTTCACAGGCGGCTTCACCCACCCCATCCGCCCCGCGATCAAACCAGAAGCCACAATACCGGTCCCACAAGCAAGCGTCTCCGCCTCCACCCCACGTTCATAGGTTCGAATTTTTAATGAAGAGGATCCGGTCACCTGAATAAAATTTGCGTTAGTTCCTTTAGGCGCAAAATCCTTATGATAACGAATGGCCGCTCCGTTTTTAGCGACGTCCTCTTTATCCAATTGTTCCAACGGCACCACGACATGCGGCACACCGCTATTCACAAAACCATACAGTCGCTTCACCCCGTCCATATCCAACACCTGATTCAAACGCCAATCTTTTGGAATCGTCATTCCCAAGCGAACCTGATCTCCCACCATTTCGGCCGCGATAATGCCTGCTCCTGTTTCGAATTTCATCGTCGCCGGGGCCACTTTGAGATCGTGCGCTAACCGGGCCACACATCTGGCGCCATTGCCGCACATGTCGACCTCACTCCCATCCGGGTTGAAAAATCGCATACAGAAATGGGCTTGGGAGGAAGGCTGTATTAAAATAATGCCTTCACATCCAACACCTGTACGGCGCGCCCCGATCGAGGCGACCCATGCCGTATCCTTTACCGGAAAACTCAGCTTCCGATCGTCAATGAGAACAAAATCATTTCCAGCTCCATGCATTTTCCAAAACGGTATTTTCATCTCGCAATTCCTTTGTTTTCCATAAACCCTTTAAGTCTGTCAGTATCTTTGCAGACTCCCTTAGCACCAAATCTTTGTCCAATGATCTGGCTGCGGCCCCTTCCCCATCGGCCTCAGTATCGCCGAGTGCTTCATCTTGAGCTTTATCCAAAACTTTTTCTTCACGCGCGAGGGCAACGCGTTCCTTCAGATTAAGCGGAATTCCGGAAACAGCCTGATGCTGCTTGACCCGATCAATCACCTCGATTTGAGCCACAAACCGGGGATCCTTGGCACGCCGCGCCTCCGAATTCGCCTTCAGCTTCGGGATGATCTGTGAAAGATCCATTACGGGGCTGTACCGCGTCATGCTGATCACTGTCCACGGAATCGCGTGAGGCAAAAATTCTTCTCCGACATCCAGAACGTCTAAAACTGAAGGAATCCTGATATCCGGCACAACCCCCTTCAATTGAGTCGACCCCCCTGCCACCCGATAGAATGAATGCGTCGTGACCTTTATTGACCCAAGAGAAGCTTTACGTTCATCCAGCGGCTGCCATGACTGAACGGTCCCTTTCCCGTGAGTTTTCGAATCCCCAACAATCACCGCTCGCCCATAATCCTGTAAAGCCGCCGCCAGAATCTCAGAAGCCGAAGCGCTTCGCCGATTGACCAGCACCACTAGCGGGCCACTATACAAGACATCCGGATCAGGATCCTGAAGCACTTGCACTCCACGGCTTTCCCGGACTTGCACAACCGGCCCGGCGGTGAAGAACAATCCCGTCATTTCGACTGCCTCCGCAAGTGAACCGCCCCCATTATTCCTTAAATCCAACACAATCCCATCAACATGCTTAGCCTTCATGTCGTTGATAATACGCGTGATATCACGGGTGGAACTTTTAAATTCTTTGCCCCCACTGCCGCGATTCTTCATGTCAGCATAAAAGACAGGTAGCCGGATCACCCCCACTTGATTCGTGACCCCATCTCCACCCACTACCGAAACCGTCTCGCCCTTGGCCTCTTGATCTTCCAGCTTCACCTCGTCGCGCACCAAAGTGATTTTCACTGTCCTGGCGCCAGTAATATCCGAAGCAGGAATAACGGTCAGCGTCACCTTACTTCCTTTCTTGCCACGGATAATCCCCACCGCCTTGTAAAGAGGCCAATGCAGAATATCCACATTTTCGCCCTTTTCCTGAGCTACGCTAATAATTTTATCACCCGCCTTTAAACGTCCGTCGCGATCCGCCGGTCCGCCCGGTATGATCTTTTCTATTTTTGCAGCGCCATCCTCGCTTTGCAATAAAGCGCCAATCCCGCCCAGGGACAACTTCATTCCAATCTCAAAATCATCGCTTGAACTTGGCGTCATGTATTCAGAATGGGGGTCGTACGCCTGCGCAAAGGCAGTGAAATAGCGTTGCAACACGAACTCGGCATCACTGTCTTCCAGCACCATCAGAAACTGCTTATATCGCTTTCTAAAAAAGGCTTCGGGACTAAGCTGCGCATCCGCATCCGAAGCCCGCCCCAGGGTCGTTCCGTTTGTGCCCGCGCTTTCACTTTTGACAGATCCTGAATCCGCCTTAGCCGTATCATTCGTTTTTTCGCTATCCGCCAACTCCTTGGACACTAACCTCGCCACATACTCATTTTTTACTTTTTTGCGCCAGAGCTCGTTCCATTCCGTCTCATTAGCCGGCCACGAAGCATCCTTGCGTTTCCAGGTATAAGCTTCCTTTGTCGTGCAATCGAAACCCTTACCCAGGAGTGCATCAACATATTCAACCCGGTTTCGCACACGCTCCTTGTATCGCTCAAAAATCTTGAACGCCAACGACACGTCTCCCTGATGTAAGCGCTCAGCCTGCACGACCGCATCCTTGGTGAATTCATCAATATCGGATGCAAGAAAGAACGTGCGATCATAATCCAACATTGCCAGATAAAGGGTGATCGCATTGGTCGCTATGCACTCATCCAAAGGTTGATGAGACAGATGCAACTGCGGCATCACCTTCTCAAAACTCTTAGCCACGTCCGCCGCCTGCAAACTGGGCTCCATGGGCTTTGAGGACGCACACGCTGGCATCGCACACCACCACACGTAGCCGGCCCCGATCATCACGCCCAACATGACCATACCACTCAACAATGCAACACCGCGTTTTGTTATCATACAATTGCCCCCTCCTGCATATCCACCACGCAACCATCTTTCATATGAATAATTCGATCACACCGTTGCGCGACTTCATCATTATGGGTCACCAGTATCAACGTATGGCGGCGCTCCCGTGTCATCGAAAATAAACAATTTAAAATGGCCTCTCCCGTAACACTATCCAAATTTCCAGTAGGCTCATCTGCCAACACCAGCTCAGGCTCATTCATCAATGCCCGTGCAAGCGCCACACGTTGCTGCTCCCCTCCCGATAGCTCCAATGGCGTATGCCCCAGCCGATCCGAGAGCCCAACCGTTTCTAACAAAGCGGCCGCGCGCTGACGGTGCTCGGCACGATAACGCCGCATTTTCCAAATTGCCATAGTAGGGAGCATCACATTCTCCAACACATCCAATTCAGGCAACAAGTGATACGACTGAAATACAAACCCGATATGCCGCGCCCGAATCAACGTACATTCCCTCGGGCTCATTCGGTACAAGGACTGGTCTTTAAACCACACTTGTCCTTCTGATGGCTGATCTAAACCGCCTAAGGCGTGTAACAAGGTGCTTTTCCCGGCCCCGCTCGGCCCAATAATCGCCACGGTTTCCCCCGGCTGGATCGCCACCGAAACTTTCTTCAAAACGGTCAGGGGGCGTCCGCCCATCATATAGGTCTTTGTAATGCCCTCAGCCTTGACTATGGGGAGACTATTATTCATGTCTCAACGCCTCAACGGGATCAAGCCGAGCTGCACGCCACGCCGGAATCAGGCCAGCCAGCGTACAAATCAGGACAACCGAGCCGGCCACCACAATAACATCCAATGGGGCCGTCCTTGATGGAATTTCACTCAGCCGATAGAGCTCCTTGGGAAACAGCTCTAAATTGAATGTTTCCGACAACCAGCGCAGCAAATCATTGCGGTAATGCAGGATCATAAGCGCCGCGCCCACCCCGGACAAAGTTCCCACCATGCCCTCAATCCATCCCTGCCAAAAGAAGATCCTCATGATGCTGCCCGAAGAAAACCCGATGGCCTTGAGCAACCCGATCTCACTGGTTTTCTGAACCGTCACCGTGATCAGAGTATTGGTAATACCAAACGCAGCGACAATCGTGATGAAAATGAGCAGGAAGAACATCATGTTCTTCTCAACCCGTAGCGCACTAAAAATCTGCCTGTTTTGTTCCATCCAGGTGGTAACATAAAAATCCGAACCCAGCTGCATGCGGATCTGCCTAGCCACTTCCTGCGCACGATAGGGATCTTTCGCCATTAACCGAATAGCTCCGACTCCACTTTCCAGCCCGAACAGGGTCCGAGCCTTCTCGGTCGAGCAAAAAATAAATCCTGAGTCATATTCCCACATTCCCACATCAAAAATTCCCGCAACCCGAAACTCCTCAGGCAGGGTGATTTCATCCTTGCTCACAAAACTTGCCGGAGAATTGATCAAGAGTTTATCGCCCACTCCCACGCCAATGCGGCGGGCTAGGTCGGCACCAATGACCACATTAGCACCTTTTACACTAAACGCCCCCTGCGTGGTGCAACGCGGTATCTGGCTAACCGCTCCTTCACGAAGGGGATCGATTCCTCGCAAAATCGGGGTGTAAATGGCTCGCCCATGTTGCACCACTACCTGTCCCTCTGTGGAGGGTGCGACACCGGCGACACCTTCTAGCGCGGCCAGCTGCTTCATGACCGTTTCTTCTTCGGTTACGCCACCCGCCTCGGTCACCGTCAGATGCGCGTTAAACCCGAGGATTTTTTCGCGCCACATGTCATCAAACCCGGTCATGACCGACAGTACAATGATTAATACGGCTACGCCCAGCAATACCCCCAAAACCGAAATGATCGTGACCACTGAAAAATAGGTCCGCTTCGGCTTGAGGTACTTCAGCGCTAGAAATAATGAAAATGGGATCATTGGCTTTATTTACCCCAGCTTAGGACTGTTGTTTTTCGGCTTCAGCCTTCTGATCCAGGGGTTTTAACTGGGGAAATAAAATCACATCCCGGATCGCTTCACTGCCGGTCAACGTCATGACCAGGCGGTCAATGCCGATCCCCATCCCTCCGGCGGGCGGCATTCCGTGCTCAAGCGCGGCCAGGAAGTCTTCGTCCACCTTCTGAGCATCTTCACCTGCCTGGGCCTCAAAACGCCGCCGCTGTTCAAGCGGGTCATTTAGCTCTGAATACCCTGGGGCAATTTCCTTCCCGCCAATAACCAATTCGAACACATCGACAACCGAAGGATCATCCTCGCACCGTTTAGCCAGCGGCACCAATTCGGCGGGCAATCGGGTTACAAAGGTCGGGTTCTGAAGCGTTTTTTCGATCAACTTGGAATAGACTTCCTGGGTAATCTCGTCCGCACCCCATGCAGGATCAACATACAGGGCATGCGCCTCCGCCTTGAGCCGCATCGCCTGTTTATCCAAAGAGAACCAATCCGACCCCAAGCGCTCCATGACCAAATCCCGATACGCGACCTCGCGCCAGGGACGCGCCAGATCAATAGGCGACTCGGGGCTCCCTACCGCCAAGGTGCCCATCACGGTCTGCGCTACCTGAGTAATCAGGTCTTCAACCAAGTCCTTCATTCCGCGCATATCGGAATAAGCCTCGTAGACCTCCATCATGGTGAACTCAGGATTGTGGGTTCTGGAAAGTCCCTCATTCCGGAAGTTGCGATTGAGCTCGAAGACTTTATCGAAGCCACCCACCAAAAGCCGTTTGAGGTATAGCTCCGGCGCAATTCGCAAATACATTTTACAATCCAAGGCCTCATAGTGGGTCGAAAAGGGCTTGGCCGTGGCGCCTCCAGGCTGGGGCTGCATCATGGGCGTTTCCACCTCTTGAAATTGATGCGCACACAAGTAGTTCCGGATTTCACGGACAATTTGAATGCGCTTGTTAAACACGTCCCGTACCCCGGGGTTTGAAATCAGATCAAGATACCGCTGCCGATAACGCTGGTCGGTATCTTTCAGCCCATGCCATTTTTCCGGCAATGGCAGTAAGGCTTTAGAGAGCATAACCCAGCGCTCAATCTTAAGCGTAGGCTCACCGGTCCGGGTTGTGAACAAAGTTCCTTCCACCCCTACATGGTCGCCTAGATCGAGCAATTTAAAAGCCTCGAAGGCATCATCCCCAATGGCACTTTTTTGAGCGTAGATCTGAAATCGGTCGGACCCATCACGCAGATCAGCAAAAATACTTTTTCCCATATCACGAAAGGTGGTAATCCGACCAGCGAGGGAGACCTTCTTGCTTTCCTCAAAGCCCGATCGGATATCGGCTAGCCGGCTCGTCCTTTTAAAGGCTCGTCCAAAGGGAGCAATCCCCTTGGCCGCCAAAGCAGACATATTCGATTTCCGCTGTTCAACGAACTCATTATCAACATGTTCCGACATGACTATTACTCCCTGCTTTCCGTCTTCTCTAATACCTTAGGGTCATCTTTTTCTTTCATCATCGACGGCAGAGGCACTTCTGCCGCTTTTTCGTCTTCCCCTTCAAAAAGTGAGTCTATTTTGTGCGCACCAGCGGGCGGAACGAATTCAAACGTGCCAGGAGGCAATACCTCATCTACAACCCAGCCTGAAAACCGGTTCAATACCACCATTTTCATACCCTTGGGCGTAGCCAACTCCACCGTTGTACCGGAAAAGCTTTTTGCCATATCGCTCAGCACTTGAATGACCACCGGCTTGGGCCCAGTACTCACCCATAAATCCCAATCAAACTGATCCTGCACGAAGCGCACATGATCACAGTCAATCCCCTCCACTCGCTCCTTGCCAATATAGGTCGCAGACGTCACCCCATCCATAATGGCTGCATAGATGTCATTCACCAGCAGATTGTCGACGAACAGCATATTGCCCGCCATGGGGCCAACCCCCTCCGCCATTTGCTCAACAAGTTTTGGAGCCTCCCGCTCTTCAAAGCGATTCAAACTCAACACATAAATATAAAGGTTCTTTCCATCACATACCACCGTATTTCCCGTCATGCCCTTGATATAGCGTAAGGCCAGTTTATTAGGTTTTTCAGCGGCAAGATCATATACGGCGGAAATTTCCTGCTTCATCCCTTCCATCTCGGTGTTGACTTGAAGAGAAACTGAACACCTGAATGATTTAGCCGACTGCAGATAACCCGCCATCCCCATCAGGACCTTCCCCACCTGCGGGTCAGGAACTGCGACAGGAGCAATTTGTTCTGCCGCGAGGGCATTGGTGACCACTAAATTGGCCGACACCACATTGGTTTCGGCCGGGACCGTAGGCGGCATCACCACCTCAGAATTCGTTTTAGTATCACCGGCTAAAGCTACGGCCGTAACCATTGTCAGTAAAAATACGATATTTTTTTTCATCTTATTCATCATCCTTTCCCTGTAAAAAGGGCAATTGAATAGCTCCGGGACTTTTAACGAAATCTTTGAGACATAAACTCAAGCCTTCGCCCGACATCGGCACATACTTCCCGAATGCCGTCGCAAGTACTTTTTGTTTTTCGTCTACAATCCGACCTTCCGTCTCCACCAAGCGGGTTCTTCCTTTGGAAATCCATCCTTCTACGCGAATCGCTTGCCCCACCTGAATCGGCTGTTGCAATCGCACGGTCAGCTCTGCCGCCACGCACGCCCGCCTCAAAGTCAAAATTGCAGCCCACGTCATGACCTCATCCAGCACGGTCATTGAAATACCACCATGCACTAGATGCCGGTAACCAAGATCGGCCGCACGGGTCAAATGAACCAAAACCACTCGATCCCCTTCAACGCAAGAATGCCCCTTTAAGCCATGCGGGTTATCTTCACCGCAAACAAAACAGGTTTTGGTCCAGGGCAGGGTTCCTTCCGTATAATCCCAATTCCTCATAAATCAAAATAACTCCGCCAGTTTAGCCACCCCCAGCGATGCCAACATCCGGCCGGCACCCCGGCGTTGGAGGGCGTTAAACAACTCAACCTGCCGATTGTACAACCCCTTCAGCAGCTCAATTTTCATCTCGCACTCTTTGATGCGGACTCGCAACGACGAGAGCATTTCAATGGACTCTGCAGGGGAATCCGCGTCGAGCTGTGAAAAAACTCTACTAATCGCGGCTGACAATCTGGCCTCCGCCTGCGAACATTCCGGGACCCCCTCAACGTTCGCCGCCAAATCACAGGCATTTCCAAGCACATCCAATACCGCCGCAGCACTGGTGGGAACCACCGCGACAATATACGGAATGATTTCACGCCTGGCCAAAAGGGCCTCTCGCAAATCCAGCCACGCATCAGACATCTGGCCCCGGGCAAACCGTAAAAGTCGATAAGCCTGGGCGACCCAAAGGACACTACCCAAGAGGCCCATCGTCAAAACTATTAATAATACTGCCCGCATTGTATTATATCCTGTAATTCATCTCAAAAGCACGTCACCCTTGATCTCGAAACCTTTCGGGAGCCTCGCCGCCAAAGTCTCCGCATTATACGCATAAACAGGATCGACCTCGATTTTCACAGCCACCCGCCCCTTTGAATCGCGCGGAATTTTGATGCCGCACTGAGCAAACCAACTCACGAATTTTTCAATCATAGCCATGCGGGACGAGTCTGGAGAGTCATTCCCTTCCGCATTCTTTACAGGCGCAAATTCGTCCTGTCGCTGAAATTCCAGGATGAGTGACTCTTTTGCATCAGGCAGCGCATCGAAAATAAATTTCTCGAACTTGTACGCATTCGGCTTCTCGGGTTTAGTGGTAATCCCTTTCGCATCACAAAAAACAACTTTTTTATGCGCCTGATGCAGCGGAAGCCCAGCCGTGGTCTCGCGGATCAGGAAATCCAATGAGAAAATATGGATTGCTACACTACCGAATTTAAGCACCAGTTCGCCGTCGGAATTCCGTGCGTTTTTCTGCTCTTCGGTCAGCTCAATGTACTCGACAACCGAACAACGACCGTCCCGAATGACCGTGACCCCCAGCCCTTCCGCCGCATCACGTTTGGCGCACACCTTTAACGACATCTCTGCCTGGCGCTGAATATGCAAACCCACAAAAACCGGATCAGCTATATCCACCAACGGATTGTCCACCTGGAAGTAATAGAGCGTCGTCAACTTACGCGCCTTCATATCCGCCAACATTCCACGTCGTTCCAAGGCAGACAAAATACCCCCATGTCCATCCGGTGCTGCAAATAACTTATCCGGTGCCTCAAGCACTATCCGGCCATCTGGCAGAAAGGCCGGAAGCGTGCCTTGAATAAAAAACTTAACCCGTCCGGAGCTAAGCCCGAAATAGTGGTTAGTCTCAAAAAATGCACGGGTATCTGCATCATTTCCCTCACTCGTCATGATGTAAAAAGGAACCTGCGCCTGGTACTGTTTTTCCAGCGCTAGAATTTTGCGTGCATGGATTTCAAACAAAGAGGCCTGCGTCAGGGGCGCCAATCGATAGGTCCCTTTCGGTCCCTCATAACCTAACCGGGTCCCCTGCCCGCCAGCTACCAGAATGATCCCCACCTGGCCCGCCTTCAACGCTTTCTCACCGATCGCACGAGGTTCAGCGGCCTGATCAGGCTTCAGCGTGACGACCGGAGCCGGCGCGGCCTCCCCCGTAGCGATAGCCGCCCGCCCGCCCGCTTTCAAAAGCTCTTGAATCCGGGAAATGGTTTTTAAATCGAGTGCTTCAATCTGACCTAATAGTGATGCCTGCTGAGTTACATTCAGGCAGTCCCAAAACGCCAGTACATGCTCCTGTCCAAATTGCTCCAACACCCGCCTTGCTTCTTGATACGTCATAAATCCCTCTCGTGCTTCTAAACTTTGCAATCCGATCATTTCTGGCTGACACGGCGGCTTATGCGGCGCAGCTCTTCCTGCTCGGCCTGACTTAAGCCTAGCGGGCGCGCCAGCAGGCTCTCGCTCAATTCTGCAGCTTTTCGAAAATCACCCTTCTTCTCACACAATACCGCCAGGTGGAACTGTACTGCCGGAGAATCAGGAACCAACGATAAAGCTTTCTGAAAAGCCTCCCCCGCCTCCTGCAACAATCCCCGCTTCATCTGGATTGCCCCCAGTGTGTCCCAAGCCACTCCCATTTTCTCATTTATCTTCAAAGCGGAATGAACCCATGCTTCAGATTCATCCAATTCCCCCTTCTCTTGAAGCACCCAGGCGAGGTCATTCATCACAGCGGGATCACTCTTCCGGGCCAAGCTCTTTCGAAGTGAATTCTCGGCTTGCAAATATTCCTTACGCTCTAGCTGCATCGAAGCCAATACCTGATTGGCAAAAGGGTGACCAGGATCCAACAACAACAAAGAACGAATGTGTCCGGCGGCTCGATCACGTCGGCCTTCCTGAACATCCAGCCGCAACAGCAAATCCAGCAGGAGCGGAGTATTCGGCCGCAATGCAAGAGCCTGATCAAGATAAGTTCGCGCCTCCACCTTTCGCGCCTGTCGCAAGGCGATCTGGGCCAATACAACCGTCGTGATGAAATCCTGACCTTTGGCCCGGCTCAACTTACGCTCACATTCCTCCAACCCCTTATTGTCATTCTCCGCCATGAAAACTCCAGCCAGCAAGGCCCAAGCAGAGGTTAAGTTGGGGTTCAAATCCACCAGTTCCTGTAAAATAACCCGTGCTTTCCCAATTTCACCGGACGCCAGATGCATCACGGCATATTCCATCGCAATACGATCCTTGGGCACCCCCGCCTTCTGCGCGCGGTTCAGCAACTTACCCGCCTCATCATAGTGATTTTTTTGAGCAGCCAGACGCGCCAGCGAGAGCAAGACCCCTTTATTATTAGGATCCTTATCGATGAGTTGTTGGAGAATTTCCTCACCTGCTGCCGCCTGATCCTGGGCCAGATAGGCCATAGCCAACCCCTGACTCAATTGATCTTTCCGCTCAGGCGCCAACTCAATTGCCCGCTTATATCCTGCCACGGCCATGCCGGGTTGCCCTGAATAGGCCCAGCTCATGCCGAGGTTTGCATACGCCTCAGGCATCCGAACATATCCGTATATACGCGAAAGCGACCAAATCTGATATTTTTGCTTAAGATTTTTCAGGAGCTCTTTGAATTCAGCTTTTATTTTGTCAGCATCTGCGGCCGCATAGCCTCGCTCCAGCATGGTTAACTGATTCAAGAGCGCGCTAATATTCCCGCCATCCAACTCCCGAGCCTTAGCATAAGCCTCATAGGCCTGCTTTCGCTGGTCCTTATCCTCCATGACTACCCCTAGATTATTAGCCATCATACTAAGATGCCGCATCACATTCGCCGCAGGAAACGCCAGTAGCGACTCTGTTTTACGCAATCCATCAAGATCTTTGATAAACGACTCGCTCCAAAAATCCTGATGTCGCTTCCATAGCTCGGCCTCATCCACAACAGTCAAAGAGGGCACTCCGTTAAAAGAAACACAATCCGGCAAAGGCTGTAAGGAGGCCGACAGCCACAAATCAGGGAAACTTAAAAACGACACGTGCTGGATAAAATTAGTGTCATCGTCGATCCATTCACGGATAAAGGCCAACCCGTCCACTTCAGCCAAACTTTTCAGTCGTACGCTATCAAAAGACTGAGCCAAATTCTTCATGTACAGGGAGTTATTTCCCTGCTGAAGGTTGAATAATTTTAGAGGAACACCTTTTTCCATCGCCGCCAACTGGATGTTATTATCGAGGGATCCGTCAGTAACGAGCCAGGTCTTTCCCGTCATCGCCTTGGCCACCGCCTGAGCGTATTTGTTCAAAGCCCCGGCCGGGCGAGCATCCGCACTGGAGAAATTCAGTATCCCCGCCACAATGGCAACGATCAAAAGCATGGCCCCAGGAATGATGCCGCCAAACTCACGGAACCCTATTTTGCCCCGCTCATCTTCCTCAACATTCTGGAAAAATAAACGCGGGAATAGATACCAATAGGCCGCCAAATACCCATAACAAAAGGCCAACAACAGATAAGGGGTCACCAAGACACGCCAAGCGCCCAAAATGCGCCAAGGGGCAAAGGGGGCATTAAATAATACAGCGATCACCACGGCCGTGATAATCAGATGAACCCAGTACAATCCCCAGTCTCGCTCCTCATTTAACCCGCGCCGCGCCACCACGAGTACAGCCAGCCAGGGCACAATGCCGACAACGATCACAAGAAGCCAGCCGATCTGCGGCAAACTGGACGCAATCAACTGATACTGGCCTTTTAGGCAATAATAAAGAGCCTGCCAGAATCCCCCACCCTTGCTCAGAATGAAGACATCGCTTGACTGTAGATGAAACGCGACCGGCACATAGAACAACATCCCCAAAAACAAGCAACCTGCTATAGGAAGTAAACGCCCCCAGCGGAGGTCCCCGTTCATCCAAAGGGCTATCAGAATTCCTGCCAGCACGAGAGGTGCGAAAACAATCAATGTTGCAAATTCCGTGGCAAAGGCCCCATAGCAGAAAGCTAATAGCAGCCCCACCCATAAATCAGCACGCTGTGAAAACGTGAGCAATAATTTCGCTAAAATAAGAAGTAGCAGTAAATCAAATGCTGCCGGATGAAAGCGGTTCGCGACATACCAGAATGGCATGGCCCCCATCAGCGCCACACTTCCGACCACACCCGCCCACAGTGAGGCGCGGTTGGCCGCCCGGACGTTCAGATCGGTAACCGGAATGACACTCCAGACCACATCAGCCAATAACCTGAAAAAGAGCCCGATCACGGTCGCCGCACAGACGGCGCTCAATAAGTTTAAACGATAGATAACGGATCCTATTGGCACCTTCGCCACCAAATCCGCCACCCACCCCCAAAGCAAATGGCCAGATGATCCCAACGGATTAAGCCCCAACTCCGTCGCCATCAGGCCCGCTGATTCCCCAGGGTAGGCGCCCCGACTGAGAGTGATGACATATAACACTAAAGCGAGTGCCCCCAACACGGGCCCCAACCCCACATACAGTTTATTCCGCGCATTTGTCATAAGGCTTGTTAGATTCGCCGATTTACCCAAAAGAGGCAAGAATGAAGCGGAGGCCTAAATCCTCGCCTCAGGACGTTCCGGCCACGATCGACTCGCTTGATCTGCCCTGCTCACGCGGCTCGGCAAGCCTCGCCCTCCAAAAGGATCATCTCCACCTTATAGACAATGTCTTCTGGAGGGCGAAGCTTGCCTGCCCTGAGCTTGTCGAAGCGGCTGAGCCGCTTAAATACTAGGTGTAATGGATATCTCCGGGAGACATTAGATTACTTAGGCAAGGATTTGGGAAGGTGTCCGGCCCAGGGGAAGGAGCTATCATTAACCTCTCTCTGGTAGGTCGCGCGCTATGAGCGCGACATTCTCTTGGCTCCCAAGGAACCGGCTCCCAAGGGAGGCTCCCAAGGGACAGGCTAATGGCTCCGGCTCCCAAGGGACGGCTCCCAAGGCAGGGCAAACGCATCTAGGCTCCCAAGGGACGGCTCCCAAGGGACAGGCTAATAGCGATTTGTGCGCAGCATAGCATTGCTCCCAAGGGACAGGCTAATAGCGATTTGTGCGCAGCATTGCTGTTTCTGCTTTCATTTGGTATTTCTGCAATCGACCGCGGCGCTTCTGAATTAGGGCTCCCAAGGGACGGCTCCCTAGGGACTGGCTAATAGAGGGCTCCCAAGGGACAGGGCTCCCAAGGGACGGCTCCCAAGGGACAGGCTAATAGCGATTTGAGGGCTCCCAAGGGACAGGCTAATAGCGATTTGAGGGCTCCCAAGGGACAGGCTAATAGCGATTTGTGCGCAGCATAGCATTGCTGTTTCTGCTTTCATTTGGAATTTCAGCAATCGACCGCGGCGCTTCTGAAATCAACCACGTCGTGTCACATCTGCGCTTTCATCGCCCTTGCGCGGTAACCCATTACACCAATTTCGCCTTGCCGGTTCAATACGGGATGTTGGATCAGCATGATTTGCCGTCCCGGTATATCCTTT
>JBBQNS010000012.1:0-52614 GCA_038330175.1 Kiritimatiellia bacterium | reverse complement strand
CGTAGCGTTCGGGAAGCAGTTGGGTGAAAGTCTTGATAGAGACGAGAGGGTTTTTGATTTCATGGGCCATTCCGGCGGCCAGCGTCCCTAGACTGGCGAGGCGATCAGTCCGGCGGACCTGTAGCTCGAGTTGCCGGATGGCCGTGAGGTCGTTGATGACCAGGAATGCGCCTAGTCTTTTTCCGGTATGGCCGTAGATAACGGAACTGCTAACTCGGAGTGGGATCGGTTCTCCAGACACCTGTGGCAGGAAATAGTCCTGATTGGATGTCTCGGTCCCTCCCTCAAGAGTCTCTTTGAGAAGCTGGTCGAGTGGGGGCGGTAAGACACCCAAAGATTTGGCCAGCGTTGAAGCGGAAGAGCGGACGGTGATCCGTTGGGCTTCCCGGTTAAATACAGTGATGGCCCCATCATGGCCTGCGGCGACCACGCCGCTGGAGAGACTGTCTACGAGGATTTCGTTGTAGATCTTGCTATCCTGCAGTTGGGTGTAAAGCCGGGCATTATTGAGAGCCACAGCCAGATGATTGCAGAGAAGTTGAAGGGCATTTTGTTCGGAGGTGCCATAGACGTGACCACTTAATTTCGGGCCCAGGAGAAAAATTCCTTCCATGCCCTCGTTTGACTGGAGTCCGATGGCGGCTGAGAAATCAAGGGTTTCAATGGTTTTGCAGGCGGCGGCAAGAGCAGGGGGTGGATTCAGTCGGCGCAGGACGGCGGGGACAATGATTTCTCTGCTTTTAGCCAAAGCCAGCGCCAAGGCATCCGTTTTTTTGATAACGAGAACATCGGGGGGCTCAACTGGGGGGGATTTCTGGGTGAACACCCCGTTTTCGGCCAGCATGATGAAAACCTTGTCTGTTCCCAGTGTCTGGGAGATTGTCTGACAGAAATCACCTAATAGTTTCTCAATGGTGCTGATCGAGTACAAGCGCTGGTTGGTCAGTTGCACCACGGTTTCCATGTCCAGCGGCGGTTGATGGATGAACAGGTGGTTGGCAAAGCTCTGCATCAAACCGTGAGCGGGCGCTAGGGAGAATGCCACCACGATGGAAGCCAGAAGACTAGGTAGGAGTATTTGGTGAATACCCCACTCTCGCAGGATATAGGAGAAGGGAATCCAGATGGCCAGATAGAGTAACACCAAATAGCTTACGAGGAGACTATAGGCCGTCAGGAGTCGGAACAGGTAGGCCATGTTCATAATCCGCCGGGTCACGATGCCATAGGCAACAATAAGATTCAGTGTCATGACACACAGGGGTGAAAATATTGTGGTTTGTGAACTTCCCGTGATCAGTGGGATCAGGATCGAGGCCAGAATGGCCATGCTGATACTGACCAGCACTCCAAGGCAGGTAAAGTTGAGTTCAAGGCGTTGCATTCCTGTTGTATGCTGGCGCGAGTGTAAAAAACGAAATATCAAATTTCCAAAGGCCAGAACGAAGAACATTGCATAGAGAAAATAGAGTGGGCCTAGAACGGCCTCGGGAATCGTGGCCGGGGCGGTTGACATGTTAGGGATAGAGGCGGTCTTGATGATCCAAGGAGTTTGCGCCAGCAAGATGAATAGGGTTGTGAGTGAAAGAAAATAGGGATTTAAGTGGACAATTTCGCGGAGCTTTTTGTCAGGATGAAGGATTGCGAGGCGCAACCAGTCGCATAGCAGGGGGATGGTGGCTCCGACAGCATGCGACCCGCGAATCCAGGCGGTGGCGAATGCCGTGTCGGTACACAAAAAGGCAAAACCGAGGAACACGACCCAACTGCCCGAGTAGAGTGAAAGAAGCAAGTAGATTTGATTGATTGTCCTATAGGGGTTGGTTCGCAAAACAAGCCCGCCCAAGGTGAAGGTTGCAACAATGATGCAGAGGCTGAGGATCGACAGGAGGCTCATCCGGGCACCCTCTCGACAATAAGTGTGCTGTTGCCTCCACCCAGCCCATGGGTGTTGATCAAGATGACATTGGGTCGTATCCGGCGGGGTTTCCCGGGCAAATAGTCGAGGTCACAGGCGGGATCCGGTTTTTCAAGGTTGGTGGTGGAGGGAATCAAGCCATCTCGCAAGGCCAGAGAACAGGCGATCACTTGCATGGGGCCAGCGGCGGACAGCGGGCTCCCAATAATTCCCTTTATGGAACTGATGGGGAGTCGATAGGCGTGGGTACCGAAAACCTTTTTGATCATGGCGGTTTCAATGCGGTCAATGAGCGGGTGGCCCGGCGCATGGGCGCAGAGGTAATCCACGGCGTCGGGCCGCCGTCCCGCATTGGCGAGGGCATCCCGCATGGTGTACTCCCAGCCGTTGCCAGCCTCTTCAGGGTTTGTGTCCACATGGGTGGCAAATCCTGTGATTTCGAGATAGATGTGCACGCCCCGATTCAAGGCGTGTTCAAGGTTTTCAAGGATCAGGATACCCGCGCCATCCGAGACAATGCCCGAATCGCGGTCGAGATCGAAAGGGCGGCAGGCCTTTTCCGGGAATTCATTGCGCAAGGATAGCAAACCCGATGCCGCCATGGCGGCATAGGTCAGCGCATTGATGGGGGCATCCGTGCCGCCGCAAATGGCCACATCGGCCTTTCCTTGTCGGATCAAGTCGGAGGCCGCTCCGATGGAGTCCATTCCCGCTGTGCAGGCGGATCCCGTTGTTGTGGCCTGGGAAATAAAGGGAATGTATTGAGCCATCATACTGGCAGCCTGATGGGGATGGCAGGCGTGAGCGCTATGAACATGCATCCGGCGCGGTCCCCGCTTTAACAAGTGAGCCATACTGCTGGCAATCACTTCCACGGCGCTCGAGCCTACTCCCAGGCAAAGCGGTACAACGCGTTTCCCGTCAAATAGGGCGGATGTCAGGTTGGCATCCGTAACGGCTTCAAAGGCGGCCGCGATGGCCAGTTGTGTTTGGTGGGCGAGTCTCCTGAAGGGAATATTAGGCCCAAGATGAATTGACGGATTGAAATCCTGAATTTCGCCTCCAATCCGACTTGGGTGCTGGCTGGTGTCGAAGGATTGGATAGCCTTGATCCCGCTCCGGCATTCGAGAATTGATGACCAGAAGGCTTCTTTTCCAATTCCATTTGGAGCCACAACACCAAGTCCCGTAACAACCACTCTATTGTTTCGGGTTAGCATCGGCACATCTCCTCCGCGACGAGGTGACGGTCGTGATGATATTTCAGCTTAATGATTTGTATAATTGCGCCCCCCGCTGAAGCATTCCAACTCAATTTTTCTCGTGCAAAAAGAACACACATTCACAGGTAAATCAAACTTTATTTGTTCAATATTGTACAGCTCTATTATTCTGAATTGTTCATAAATGTCCGCTAGGCCTGTATATGGTTGCCCGTCTAATGGGGTACCACTACATCATGATGGTTTAGAGCTGGCATGACCTTTGCTATGATATTTAGCCGGACTGCGGTGAAAAACATAAAAAAAGAGGGGACGCGATGAAGAATAATAGAATAATGGGGGGGGTGCTGGGTTCGATTATGGTTTTTGCCGGCTCTTTCGTTATGGGTAATGGATTTCGGAATCCACCGGCAGGGGCGCAGGCGCTTGGCCGGGTGGGTGGAAAAATTTCTCAGATCGATGATGCTTCGGCGGTGGAGCATAACCCGGCCAACCTGACGGAAATCAAAGAGGCACAGGTGATGGGGGCCGTCACGATTATTGATACCCGTACGGATTATCATTCGCCCATGGGAAATGCTTCGACCAAAGATGACTGGAAGTTTCTTCCGAACCTCTTTGCAATACTGCCTTCAACCAATCATAACTTTACAGCCGGGCTGGGCATTACCACCCCGTTTGGACAGTCCACTGTATGGGACAAGGTCGGTGCGTTCCGGTATTCTGCGCCCTATTCGGCCGAGTTGACGGTGATCAACGTGAATCCGACGGTGGCGACCAAATTCGGCGACAAGGTTTCTGTGGCGGTTGGTTTGGATGTGTATATGTCGCGGTTGGATATCAAGCAGGTTCTGCCTTGGTCTCAACTCACAGGAGGTGCCATGCCGGATGGCACGGCGCATCTTCAAGGGGATGGTGCAGGGGTCGGGGGAAATGCCGCAGTGACGTATCGCCCTACCAAAGCCCAGTCGTTGGCCTTGACCTACCGTTCGCCTGTCAAAGTGGACTATGATGGGGACAGTGATTTCAGCGGGGCGCAGGTTGTGGGGCTGGATTCCTCAAGTGATTTTAACACCTCCATCGAGTTCCCGACGATTATCGGTTTGGGCTATGGAATTGAGCTTACGGATACCGTGCGGGTGGAGGCGGACGTTGAGTGGATTGAGTTTTCACGCTACGAGTCATTGAGCCTGGATGCGGGAAACAATAATCCGTTGGTAAACACTCCCGCTTCCCAAAATCCTCGTGCTCCGGCGGTGATTCGCCAAAATTGGAAAGATACCTGGACCTTTGGTTTAGGCGCTGACTGGAAGGCGACCGAGTTCCTGACGCTGCGGGCCGGGTATATATATCTCCAGAGTCCGGTTCCTGAAGAAACGCTTGCCCCCACACTTCCTGATGCCGACCAGCATGTATTTAGCCTGGGTGCGGGCTTGCGACACGGGCTGAATCGGTTCGATCTGGCGTATGGATACAGCCTGTTAGATGAACGTGATGTAACAAAGAATCAGAACCCCGCTTACAACGGGAAATATGAAACAACCTCCCACCTAATGAGTGTGTCCTATGGTCGCGTATTCTGATAACGGGGGTTCTATGACTGACGCCCTGCCTACGATTCTGGTGATAGATGATGAGCGGGGACCCCGTGAAAGTTTGCGCATTCTTCTGAATCCTCGCTATCGCGTGTTCTGCGCGGACTCGGTGGATACGGGGGTGGCTATGCTTCAGGAGCATCACCCCGACACCGTGGTTATGGACATCCGTATGCCCGGCAAGAGCGGCATCGAGGGGCTGCGGCTGATTCGTGAACTGGATGGTGATGTTTCAGTCATCATGCTTACCGGGTATGGTGCCTTGGAAACCGCCCAGGAGGCAATTCGGCTCGGGGCCAATGATTACGTAAAGAAACCGTTTGATGCCTTCGAGTTACGCGAAATTATCCAGCGGCATGTCCAGCGGACTCAGCGCAAACGATGCCGGAAGGAGGCCGCAGGCGAGTTGCTGCGCATGAACAAGGCGCTCAAGGAGGAACTAAATCATCGGGCTCATCTCGTCGCTTTGGGCCAGAAATCGGCCGAACTGGTGCATGATCTTCGGGGCCCTTTGACGGTGATCCTGGGATATGTGGATTTACTCTCTGAACAGGTCCAAGTACAGGGTGAGCCTGGCTCCCGGGATGGTGAGGAGACGGCTAGCTATCTGGAAAACATTGAAAAGAGTGTGCTGCGCTGCCGTGATATGGCTGAGATGTGGTTGGATGTCAGCAGGGGAACATTGCGTCGGGGTCCCACAGATCTAGGGAAGCTGATCCTATCCATTACAAGGGAGTGTGGACTAAAAGAAAATAAAAAACAGGTTGAGCTTTTGGTCGACTCTTGTGGTCCGGCGATTATCGTGGAGATTGATGCCGTTCAAGTTGAAAGGGCGATTCAGAACCTGGTCATCAACGCCATGGATGCCGTGTCATTCGGTACGGGGAGAGTCCGTGTCGGGTGTTCCCGGCAAGGGGACAATGTGCAAATCGAGGTTGAGGATAATGGGTGCGGGATGAGCGAGGAATTGATCCACAAGACGTCCGAACCGTTTTTCACCACAAAGAAGGATGAAGGAGGAACCGGGCTGGGGTTATCCATCGTCCGCCAGGTGACAGAGGCTCATGGCGGTGTAGTCCGCATCCTGAGCAAGCCGGGAGAAGGGACCCGGATTACGTTGACGATTCCGTGCCGGCCCGGTTGATCGTCTGAACCAGTTCGCGAAGCACGGTGGTGTTGCCTGCATAAAAAGCAGCCAGGCTGCGATCCCGGAACGTAACGGGGTCAAGGCCTGCTAGTTTGCTCATCAGATAATTTTCATCTGAAATGGACGTCGGAATACCCAAGGGAGCCAGTTGTTTGGAGAAGGCGGCCGTGCGTGCCAGCATCTTCCGGTAAGGGCGCCCGTCTAAAGTGATAGGGAGAACATCCCAAAATCCGGGGGGTAACTGGAGCTTAACTTTCCAGGTCATACCCGTATTAAGATATCGTTCCATATCGGCGATCCCGAATCCGTAGGCAGCGGGATTCTCGAACCAGCGGGTCCGTGGCATTACGATCGGGGGTTGTAGCGTGATGGAGCCCAAGGGGAGTCTGCGGATCAGCGCC
Organism: Kiritimatiellia bacterium; assembly: GCA_038330175.1. Taxonomy (GTDB): domain Bacteria; phylum Verrucomicrobiota; class Kiritimatiellia; order CAIKKV01; family CAITUY01; genus JAABPW01. The sequence continues at coordinate 46,330 of JBBQNS010000012.1, read as the reverse complement.
AACGTTTCCGCAGCGGTTTCCGGTGTGTCACCCGGTGCCGGGAAGATCAGGCTTCCCACCGTGAACAACCCGGCCTGATTGGCGCGTTGGATCGCCTCGGATATCTCGGCAGGTGTAATCCTTTTTTGGAGGCGGTCCAAAATCTGCTGGCTCCCGGATTCAATACCGAAGAACAGGGCAACACAGCCTGACTGACTAATCAACTTAAAGTCCGCCTCCCCGCTGTGATGGATATGGGCGAATGAGGCATATTGCAGAGGAATGGCCTGCCGGATCACCTCCGCTGCGAAGTCGTTCAATAGGGAATAAGGAGTGCAGGAACCCGCGAAGCGGAAGGCTTTAAAACCGTATCCGTCCTGAAGCCGGTGGACTTCCTGCAGCAGTCGGGGGATACTTTTCATTCGGACATTCTTATGGCTCTTCACCGGATGGATGCAGAAGGCACACTCATTGCGGCATCCGCGGCTCTCATCGATGACGATGATCTTGATTTTCTCATCGCCGGCCATGGCGGGATACACGGCGGGATCGTAGACAGGCAGGGGAAGGGAATCAAGATCCATGACCATTTTTTCTTCGGTCGTGTGGAGGGTGCCCCCGTTACTGTAGATCAGGTTAGGTATCCCTGGGTAGGCGCCCAGGGCGGCTCCGTCTGCACACAGGTCCCTGAGAGTCTCCTCCCCTTCACCGTAAATCACGGCATCAAAGATAGGGTAGCGGCGGAGGAGCCGGTTCTGAAAGAGGTCCACATGGGGGCCGCCCCCGAATATTTTGACCTCGGGGAATTCGTGCCGTATCCGGGTAGCCAGCTTGGCCGACCCCGTCAGTCCATCACCGTTCCAAAGTTTGAAGCCAACCGCCTGGATGTCCTTGCGCCGGATATGCGCGACCAGTTCATTGCCGATGTTAGCAATCATCTCGTCCTGAAGCCGCTGGCGCTCCCGTTCCGCACCGGGAAGCACGGCCAGCGTGGCGAGCTTCCGGAGGGAGGAAATAGCGCCCTGATTCGAGCTTCGCAGAATGCTCCAGGAGCGGGAGAGGCGCTGTTCTAAAGCGGGTGAGGTCATGCGTGCGACGGTGCTGACGGTGCCGTAGTCGAGGATTTCCACCTCCCCGCCGTCGGCGAGGATGACGCCCGCCAGATTGGCAAGGCCGTTGTCGGGCATCAGACTGCTGGAAGTGAAAGGGTAGCCCGCGTAATTAATCAGTAGCCAGCGTTTGAGGGGATGGTTTGTCATACGTAATTTCTCCCGACATAGGGGCAGAGCAGATCGCGCTCAAAAAGTTTGCGGACCATGATGACATCCAGCGCATGGCCTGCCTTGTAGGAACATATATTTCCGACGAAACGGCCGGTATCAATCAACGCCAAGGCCGCCACCAGATCAAGAATGGTCCGGTGCCAGACAGGCTCAAGCGATTTACCGTTATGAAGCATAGTGGGCGTGTTGTGGTATTTCCGGCGCCCTGCCACGAGAATGTTTTTGTTGGTGTAGCCCAGATTCCTGACATCAGCGAAGAGCTTGCCGATCGTCTTGGTGAATAACATCTGGGTAAACGAGCAATTGGTGCGAGCCAGTGCGCCGTAGCGGCCCGTCTCCGGGGTCAGGCGGATGTTCAGGCGTTGCTGACCAATGGCTGTGGCGAAATCGACCGCAACGTCCAGGTTGAGCTGCGGGATGGGCTCAGCACAAGGCGTGACCACAAGAAAGCTTCCATTCGGTGCCAGAATAGAGACGGGCTCTTTTACCGTGACATAGTGAGCAGGCTGCTCCGTTTGCTTGATTCCGGCTTTTTCAATGGCTTCTACAATATCCATGCTGCCACGGTCGAAAAGAGGCGGATCGCCTGAGTCCATTCTTATCATCAGGTTGTCTAGGTTCAGAGCCAGACGGAGGGCAACAATGTGTTCAACCATGCGCATATAATTGTGAGGCGAGCCACTGCAAAGCACAATGTTGCGTTGGGTGGTCCAGACGTTATTTGCGGATACCCGGATGGGGAGGGCGTCCGGTAAATCCGTCCGGTCAAACCACCACCCTTCGGTGTGCGTGGGATAAAGGTGCAGCGTCCGTTGGGCACGTCCGAAAAAAGTACCGGGTCCGGTAACGGAGACCGGGTTGCAGATCGTCGTTTGAAATCGGTCAGCTTGCTTGAGTTCGGGGATCCATTCTTGATCAACAGGTTGATCCTGGAATGCGGCGAGTTGGCGCTCCATGAGCGCTGCCTCCCCCTGCAATAAGTGTCCAAAAGGTGTCGTTGTCATCTCTCTGATCTCCCTTGAAAGCACTCCATACAAGACAAACATTGCTCGAAAGTCAAGAAGGGGTAAAATGAACACCCACATGAAGCGACGGATTCAGTTTATTTTCCCTGCAGGGCAGAGTGAGGTGGTGCTCGTAGATTACCTTGCCACTCGCTTTACTTATCACTCCCGTGATGAATGGGCGGCGCATATTCTTGCGGCGCGTGTCCTGATGAATGATGCGGCGGTTTCTTTGGATAGCCGACTGGTAGCCGGAGATCGGGTGGAGTTTATCGCACGTGACATGCCTGAACCGCCAGTGTGTTTTGATGTTGAGATCGTTTTTGAAGATTATGATGTCATGGTGATCAATAAGCCACCTAATCTGCCCTGTCATCCGGCAGGTCGTTATTTCAATCACACCCTGTGGGCTTGGCTTAAAACCCACCATTGCATTGAATCGCCCGCGTTAGTCAACCGGTTGGACCGCGAAACCTCCGGACTATTAGTTGTGGCCAAGAACACCAAGGCGGAATCAAAGTGCCGGGCCCAATTTTTTAAGCGATCGGTGGTGAAGCGTTATGTGGCGCTGGTGGAAGGAAATTTTCCTGATACTTTACGGGCAGAAGGTTGGCTGATGCCTGATCCTGGCTCTGGCGTGCATAAGCGGAGGCGGTTTGAAAGGGATACATCCGACCGTGAGCCATTTGCACCTCCCCCTGCGTCCTTATCGGGAAAGGAGTGGGCTGAAACAGATTTCAAAAGGCTTCGGAGCGTCAAGGAACTTAGTGCCGTGGAAGCGGTCCTGCATACGGGTCGGCTCCATCAAATTCGGGCCACGCTACATTCCCTGGGGTTTCCTGTGGTGGGCGACAAAATCTATGGGCTCGATCCGATGATTTTTGTGCGGTTCTGTACGGATGCGCTGACGGAGGCCGATTGGGCCAACCTGCGAATGCCTCGTCAGGCCTTGCATTCCTTTGAGCTGGAATTTTGTCATCCCACTACCAACCAGCTACTGCATTTTGAGGCCCCGCTCCCTCGCGATATGGCCGCGTTGTTAGATCCGGAATCAAGCAGCCCGTAATCGCGGATACGCACTCTAGTACATGTAGCCAAAATAAACGCCACGGTTTCTCGGAGGAATACAAGGAGAGGGAGGAGCTGGCGATGATTCGTGAATGTTAGTGGCATTGGACGAGGCGCCGCTGCCATTTTTCTCGGGATTGCTGATCACCGAAGGCCGCTTTGCGATCTTGGTGACACAGTTTTAAATCAGTGGAGCCGGCGGTCTCCGCCGGTAGTGACTGTTGAGATGGTGTGGCGACCTATGGGACGCGCCCTTGTGTTGCGATTGCGGGCTCCGGGTGAACATCGCGCGCAAGCGCTGCTCCTACACGTTGCTGCTTCTTTTTTTATTTCCGCTTGCACCGTTTTTTGTGTGTGCTAACATAATCCTACAAGTTATACGCGACTCATGTTTTCCGCCTCAGAGGTTAATGAAAAGGGGCACAGCCGTAGGAATAAGGAGTGAACCGATGAGAGTAATCAGTTTGATTGTCGGGGTAGGTTTGTGCGCAGTGCTCTCGATGCCGACGCAGGCTGAGGTAATAGCTGCTTCCGTATTTGGGAACAATATGGTGTTGCAACGTGAGCAACCCGTCCCCGTTTGGGGAACGGCGACCGCTGGCGAGCCAATCACCGTAACCTTTGGCGGTCAAAAGGTGTCCACGAAGGCTAACGCTGTGGGACGGTGGACGGTCACGTTGAAGCCGATGAAGGCGGACGCTACGCCCCGCGAGATGACTATCGCCGGCACTGGAAACACGAACGTGTTCAAGGATACGTTGGTCGGAGAGGTGTGGCTTTGCAGCGGGCAATCCAATATGGGGTTAGAGCTGCGGCAATGTCTGAATGCCTCCAATGAGATTGCGGTGGCCGGCAACCCACTGATCCGCGCGTTTACGGCCCATTATGCCCCCGCGAATGATCATGGTTACGCCATCATCCCGACCCTGCCAGCCCAGCGCTTCGCGCTTACTCCGCAAGACAAATGTCGGGGCGAATGGCAGGTTTGCTCGCCTAAAACGGTAAAAGATTGGTCTGGCGTCGGCTATTATTTTGCACGTGAACTCCAGCAGCGATTGCAGATCCCCGTAGGTATCATTGTCTCTTCAATGGGAGCCACGGCGATAGAGGCGTGGACCAGCGTGGAAGGGCTCAAGGCGATTCCCGCCTATCGTGAACGTGCAGAAGCGTTTGACGAAGTGGCCCGGGCCTATCTGGCCGATACGAACCGGCTGGCACAGGCGCTTGAGCACCGGAAGGCCACCTGTGCGGAGCGTTCCCGCGTTTGGTTCGCTGAACTTGATGCGGAAGATGTCGGCTTGAAAATGATGTGGATGGCGCCTGAACTCGATGTCGCATCTTGGGATAAGGTGTCCCTGCCGGTGTCGGCTGAAGATAATCCGCTCGGGGTTCCTGTTGCCTCAGTCTGGTTTCGCAAGGACATTGAGATCCCTCAAAATTGGGTGGGCAAAGATCTGGAATTGCATCTGGGGGTCGTGGATAGTGTGGATGAAGCCTACGTGAACGGGGTGCGGGCCGGGCGGACCTGGTTCGATGCGACGAATTACTGGCTCATTTCCCGAATCTACACCGTGCCGGCTCAGGCTGTGACAACGAACCGGCTTCTGGTGGCGTTGCGCCTCTTGAAACTGGCTTACCCCATGGGGCTATTCGGGCCGGCCGAGGAGATGAAGCTGGTCCTTAAAGGGACGCCGGAGGCACAGTCGGTATCGTTGGCCGGGGAATGGAGTCTGCGTAAGGCGAATGAGCTCGATCCGGGCCGACAACCACAGGTGGCGCCGTTGCTCGGCAAGGAGCCGGGTCATTATTACGGTCATCCCGGGGTCATGTATAACGGGTTGATCCATCCGATCATCCCCTACGCGATCCGTGGCGCCATTTGGTACCAAGGGGAAGCTAATGCCCCTTTCTATGTCGATTATCAGTCGCTTTTGCCCGGGATGATTAAGTCGTGGCGGAAAGAGTGGGGACAGGGCGATTTCGCATTTGGAATTGTTCAGCTGGCGGACTACTGGGGCCAGCAGACCAAGCCGGTGGAGCGGGGAGGCTATACGCCACTTCGGGAAGCCCAGACTGCAGCTCTGAGCCTGACCCATACCTTTATGGCGACGGCTGTCGGGGTTGGTGAGGGTAACGACATCCATCCGAAAAACAAGCGGGAAGTCGGGCGGCGTCTGGCGCTGGGGGCAATGGGCGTAGCGTATGGGCAGAAGGATAGCCTGTATTCCGGACCGGTCTATAAATCCATGTCGGTGGAAGGTTCAACCATCCGTTTGCGGTTTGATTTTGCCAAGGGCCTGCATGCGCGGGGTGAGCCCCCAGTCGGGTTTGCCATATCCGGCGCGGATCGGAAATATTATTTTGCGCAGGCGCGAATTGAAGGCGAAACGGTGGTGGTGTGGTCTGATAAAGTTGCAAAGCCGGTCGCCGTCCGATACGCCTGGGCCACGAATCCCGTATGCAATCTGTACAACGGTGATGAGCTTCCTATTTTTCAGTTTCACACTGACGACTGGGATGTATCTCAACTGTTGATGGTACCGGACACGATTACGTTGCCGACAGGGTGGGTGAAAAAATAATCAACAGAAGCAATTACGTGAGAATTAATTAACTAGTGGCGAAAGAAATGAGAGCAGGAGCGATAACGTGAGAACAAGCAAACTGGTGGTGATGGGGTTCAGTCTGGTGGCGGTGTGCCTGCCAATGGTCGGGCAAATCCGTGCGAGTGGGGTGGTGGGGGATGCCGCGCCCGTCAGTGATGGCATGTATTCCTTGGATCAGTTCGGCCCCGTCAGTACGGCCATGAATGCCGAAAAGACTTTTAGTGTAGCGTCATCGAACATCATTGCCGCCGGTGGTGGCGTGATTCTGATTCCGATGAATGCCGCAGCGAATTGGACGCCCAAAAACAACACCCAACAACAGTGGCGGAAACCTGCACCGCCTGATCCTGCAAAAGGGTGGGGGACGGGGCTGGGTGTAACGGTGGTGGATGCACGCACCGGCACGCTGAAGATCCAGCCACCGCAGAGCACAGGGATCCAGATCAACCGAACCTTGAGCATACCCGAAGGCGAGAGCCTGTCGTTTTGGGGGTACTTTCCCATGCTACAGATGCGAAACACGGTGCTGCGCGGCTCGACCAGTTACCGGGACTGGATTCAGGAAGATGTCAAGGCCGGAAAGGACGCAAAGTTTTATGTCTCGACGATACGGGGGATCTTCCCGGGCATGTTCATGAGCGGTGGCGAGTACGGGGTCGTTCAACGTCTGTACGTGAAATCCCTTGGTTACGATAAAGGAAAAAAAATGTGGTACTTTACGGCCGACGCAGAGGCGGATATGCCCAAAGGGGCGATTGTCGGCAACAAGAATCATGTCAACGTATTGGACATGATGACGTCCTCGCACAACGAGAACCAGACCTTTGATGTGCGCATGTGGCGGCACAACTATTCCCAGGGCGACAACTATCTGTTTGATGCGCGCTTCAAGTACATGGGCGATGTGCACTCGACCTCGGGTGATGAGAATGGCGTCATATATGCGGCCTTTATCGAGTCGATGACCGACATCTTCCGGGGCCAGGTTGAGAAGTGGACTCCTGCCAGCGGGGAATTGGTTTTCAATGGCAATGCAGGTAAGACGCTGGGCAGTGGCCGACCCATCATCAACCTGAATCCGGGGAAGTGGATTACCAATGGCTCAGTCATGATCGTGAGCCCTGCGTCATTCGTCGATGTCAGCCCGAACCTGTCGAATGCGGTGTTTAAAGGAAAGACCTATCCGACCACTCTCGCGAAGAACCGGATCGAAATAAATAGTCTGCGCATGGGCGGCCTGATTCATTTCTCCGCTGCTGCGTCGATAACCGATGATGTGGTGGGTCGCTATTTCGCTGTCGACGAGGAAAACGAATATGTCCCCAAAACGAAAGCGGTTCGGCGGTGGTATCTGATCGACAGTGTGACCCGGAATGCGGACGGGACGAAAGATATCACGATCATCAGGCACTGGTGGGGCGCCAAAGCCGCCGGGGCTCCGACACTCTATAAGCCGGAAAACTATAGTTCGGATGGGCATGAACAGCCGCTCCATTACATCATCGCACCTGGCGTCAATGCCTATGACGTCGCGGATGGCGTGAATAATCCGAAGCACACTATTCGGCTTTCGCCATCCCCCTTCATCGGTACGGCAGTTGATTTTGCCCCTGGTGATGCCATCGAACAGGCGATCGGGCCGGATCCTTTCAAGCCCACGCCTTTTCGTAGTTGGATGTGGGATCAGATCCCGGGTGTATTTCCGGCATCGGTCTTCGACATTGCCAATAATGGCGTGATGCGTGATTCTCTCTTCTGGGTTCACGGCAACTCATCAGGGGATGTTGAAAAAGACAAAGCCACACACTACGACCGTAATCCGGCCTGGAATAACCTGTTCCTGTTCGAATCGGCCTGCAACATAGGGATCAAGTTCAAGGCTGACACGGGCGATGCCGCAATTTTGTTCACGCAGCCCAACAATCGGGCGCAACCGATCAAGTGGTTCTACGGGGCCGAAAGCAATCGGGCTCCCCGTGAGGCCGTTCTGACAGTTTCTCCGGATGCAGGTGATCTTGAATTCACCGGAAGCGCGCGCTTCAAAGGATCCGTAACGGCTGCAGGGCTATCGGCCGATCAGACGCCCGCTCGCAATCTGCGTGGCAAAGATATCGCGGTCAAAGCGGGCGAGACGGCTGTGACGATCACCTTCCCTAACGAGGAACCTGATGCCAGCTACGCGCTGTTTGTTGAGCAAAGCTGGATTGGTAACCGCGCGATTACAAAGAAAGAGGCCAAGGGGTTCACCATCCAATTCGAGAAACCAGCGCCGGTTGACGCGAAACTGGATTGGATGATCGTCAGGTAGGCATTGCCCGGATGAGCCAGTGCGGTTGAGTACGGCGGAAGTGAACAGCACTCCGCCGTTTTGAATCATGAGAAGGGATAGGCTATGAGCAAAGCGGTTAAAACGAAGGATCTGGCGGAATGGGTGGCGTTGGTGAAGGGGCGATATCAGGAGCATATGCACGCGCCAGAGCCGCAGAACTCCGCCAAAATGGATTTGGACATCGCGGATCTTTTGAAACGGCAGATTTTGGATAGCGCGCACCCGCAGTACGGTGGCTGGGGTGACGTGACCGAAGCCGCTTCACCGGCCTTGTCATGGACTTTCACCAGCCTTGGACAGCTTGGACGGCTCGCTGAGGCGTGGGGCGCTCCGCAGAGTCGCTACTTTAAGGATGCTGAGCTCGCCCACCGTATTAGCTTGGCGGCTAAATTCTATGCCACGGTGTTGACTCCAGCAGAACCCTTTCCAGGCAACTGGTGGGGCTGGCAGATCGGTATGCCTCGGGAACTGTGCAGGATCTTCTTAGCCGCAGGAGAGGCGATGGAGCTCGATGCGCGGAAGGCCTTGCTCGCAGCGTTTCGGCATATCACCGATCATATTTGGGATTTTCACGCCTCTTCCAATCGTATGGAAACCGCAATGAGTATCCTCGCTTATGCCTTGATTGCTGGCGATGCGTCTTACTTCGAAACCGTCAAGTCATGGGCCGAGCTCTCCTCAGAGACCGTTAAAGACCCGCAGCGTGATCCACAAGGGTTCAGGCGAGATGGTTCCTATTTTTATCACGGGGCGCGTGTCAATCTGGCCTACGGGATTGGACATCTCAGCGAATTCGCGCGCGCAACCCAGATGTTGGCCGACACGCCCTGGCGGCTCGGCGGCGAGGGAATGGATAACTGTGTCCGGACGTTGTTGGATTTCACGCAATGGGCTTTGAACGGAGCAAAACTCGATCCGTTTATTCTTGATCGAGGGATTGCCGCTCCTGGGAACGACAAAGGCATCGTAGGTATTGCTCGGGGCTTGCTTGATACAGGGCTTTTGCTGGCGGACGCGGGAGCACCCCGTCGCACTGAACTTCGGGCATTTTGTGTTCGGTTACTGAAGCAGGGCGTCAAGCCGGCATCGCGTGTGACGGAACGTCTGGCGATGGCTTATGCAGGGGAGGACGCGGAGGAACTAAACGGCGCCCGTTGTTTTAGTGATGCGGAATATGGCGCTGTTCGACGGCCCTGCTGGACGGCGAGCGTCAAGATGGCGACCACGCGAACCTGTGCCTATGCCGGAATCAATCGCATGAACCGCATGGGTTGGCACATCAGTGACGGGCAGCTCATCCTAAGGACCACGGGCGGGGAATTCGATGAGAGCGTATTTCCAACCATGGACTGGGAGCGGCTCACCGGCATCACGCGGGCCGATGGTTTCCGGATTCCCCATGAGACGATGGGCCACAGTTGGTTCAGTGCCGGCGCGCAAGCGGCCGACGGCTTGACCGCCTGTTGCGGCCTGGATTTTTCTATTCGGCGACCGGATGATCAATGCGAGATCGCCGCCCGCAAGAACTGGTTTTTCCTTGAAGATGCTATTGTGGCCACGGGCTCCAACATCTGGACGACGGCGTCAGTCGAATTGGAAACAGTCATCCGCCACGTCGTGCTTCCGAAGGAGCTGGAGGAGACCCCGTTTGAGGAAGGTGAGTTGGAAGTGGAATTCGTAGTCGGGCACGATGGCGTTTACATCTTGCCGGACAAACCCAGGATCCTCATCTACACCGAATGGCGTGAGGGGAACTACGCCGACATTGGCGATCCATGCCACACGGACAAGCAGTATCGCCGCCGTTACTGGACCGCATTGCTCCCCCATGGCGCCGGGCCGCATCAATGTTGGGGCAACCCCAAGACGGATGGTCAGTATGCGATCATCTATCTCCCAACCATGACGCTGGAAAAAGCAAAAGAATGGTGGTCCAGAAAGCCCATTGATATTCTGCAAAAAGACGTTTTGGCACACCGGCTGTACGACCGACGCAGAGATCAAACCCTGACGGTCCGGCAATGGAAGGGTGCCTCGGTCGTTCAGGGCCGTGAGGCGTGAGCTTTAGTAATTAGTAGGCTTAAGGAGGCACTGTATGCAAATAGTCAATTCGGTGGTTTGTTTGTGCGAAAGAGTCCGAGTGCTGCTCTGGGTTGGTGCCGGCTTGTTGGCGGGGTGCGTGTCTTTGCAGGCGCAGACCAATATGAACGTTGGGATGAATCCAGCCATTGAAAATGGGATTTATGATCTGGAGCAGTTTGGCTCCATAAAGACCGAAGTGCAGGCGGATGCTGCCTTTACGCAGGCGTCTTCGAATATTGTTGCGGCGGGCGGTGGCGTACTTGTTATCCCAAGCGACGCACCTCGGGGGTGGATGCCGCGCAACAACAACCAGGTCGCCTGGCGGAAGCCGGAACCCCCGAGACCTGCAACACAATGGGGTATCGGTTCCGGCGTGACAGTTATTGATCCGCGAGGAAAAAACGTGAAAATCACGCCTCCGCAGATAGGCGGCCTGGAACTGAACCGGACGCTCAATTTACCTGAAGGCGAAAGCCTTCCCTTCTGGGATTATTTTCCCATCGTTTTGATGAGAAACACAATTCTGCATGGCTCCACCAGCTATCGAGAGTGGCTACTGGAAGATGTCAAGGCGGGTAAGGATCGCCGTTTTTATGTGCAGACAATTCGCGGCGTTTTCCCGGGGATGTTCATGAGCATTGGTGAATATGGCGTTGTTCAACGGCTGTATGTGAAGTCGCTTGGGTACGATAAGGATAAGAGCCTGTGGTATTTTGTAGCAGATGTCGAAGCCGATCTGCACAAGGGCACCATCATGGGTAATAAGAATCACGTCAATGTCTTGCGCATGGAAACCTATTCGCATAACGAAAACCAGACGTTCGATGTGATGCTGGAGAGGCATAACTATTCCCAGGGCGATAACTACATGTATTATGCGCGCTTCAAGTACATGGGCGACAATCACTCCACGGCCGGGGACGAAAATGCCGTTCTTTATGCGGCTTTTATCAATGCTGAAGCAGATATCTTTCGCGGCAAGGTTGAACAGTGGACGCCTGAAACGGGTGAACTTAAGTTTCGACCTGGCACAAGAAGTGACACGTTGGGCAGTGGGCGCCCGCTGGTTAACCTGAACCCTGCCAAGTGGCTCACCAACGGCGTGGTACATGTCTCAAACGGGCGCATCCATTTTCCGGATAACACCAAAATTACGGCCGAGGTCATCGGTCGCTATTTCGCGGTAGACGAGCCTGGCGAGTATGTGCCCATAGGAAAGACCGTGCGCCGCTGGTACTTGATCAATCATGTGAACAGGCATCTGGATGGCACCGCAGAAATCACGGTGATCCGGCACTTCTGGGGCGCAAAGGATTCGGCTACGCTTAAGCTGTACAAGCCCGAAAATTATAGTTCGGGAGGACAAGCTAAGCCACTCAAGTACATCATCGCACCAGGCGCCAATGCTTATGATGTGTCCAGTGCGGTTAATAATAACAAGCGGGCCATCAAGTTGGTTCCCACTCCCTTCGCAGGAACGACGGCAGATTTTGCTGCGGGCGATGAGGTTGAGCAGGCTATTGGGCCGGATCCTTTCAAACCGATCGCCTTCCGGAGCTGGGTGTGGGATGCGGTTCCCGGTTCCTTTCCTTCGCCCATATTGGACATTGCCAATCAAGGCGAGATCATGCGTGAGGCGGTTTTATCTGTGCGCGGCGGCTCTGGCAATATCCAAGAAGAAAGAATAAAGCGCTATGACCGGAGCCCCACCTGGAACACCCTGCTTGCGCTAGACTCGGCTTGTAACAATGGCATCAAGTTCGGGGCAGACGTCGGGACTGCGGCCCTTCTTTTTACTCAGCCTCACAACCGGGAGCAGCCGATCTGCTGGTTCTATGGTGCTGATCGTGCGGCCCCAAAACAAGCCACCCTCACGGTCGCCCGTGCGAACGGCGACTTCACCTTTAATGGAGGCGATTTGCGAGTGAATGGCGCGGTTGTGGCTCAAGGCCTATCCGCAGGCCCGGCACCCGCCCACAATCTGCGGGGCAAGAATATTGCTATCGAGACGGGGAAGACCACGGTAGAGGTAACATTCCCTGTCGAGGAGGCGGATGATGATTATGCAGTATTCATCGAGCCGAACTGGATGGGCAACCATATGATTGCGAAGAAACACTCCGCCGGATTCACCATAGAGTTTGAAAAACCCGCACCGCGTGGGGCAAAACTCGATTGGATGATTGTGAAATAATGGGTGCATGTCGCGCCCCATTTGTGCGAAGCGCCGTAGGGCTGCTGGACGATGTGCGAAGCACCGTAGGGCCGTCGCCTGCGACGTGCCGCTGGACGATATGACGGCCTGCATGGGTTCAAACGGCCCTACGTGAAAAATGCACCCATTGTGAGCATCTAGCCAGAGTGCGGTAGCAGCCTTCGGACTCAACAGCCACACCCCGGCGGAGACCGCCGGCTCCAAAGATTGAAAGCGGGGGCTATCCTCGTTGGATTAAGCAATGGGAAGCACGTGACGCTTGTTTGCTGATGCGCCACTTTATTCTGGAGTCGGCGGTCTCCGCCGGATAGGTTGCTCGATGCAATCGCATGATCAAGCCATAATCAGCTGCTTGATCATAAACTTAAAAGCATAAGTTGAGGCCACTACGAAATACGCGAAACTGTTTAAAAATGAATTAGAGTAGGCGGGCACACTGTCCTGCGGCGCGTCGCAAGCAACGGCCCTACGTAAAAAAGGGCTCATTGTGACCAGAGTGACAAGACCTCATGCGGGTAACAGCCTGCAGTCTATCAACCTGCGTCCTGTGGGACGCCCGTGAAAACGTAGTGTCGCGTTAAGTTCATTATTTAATATAGTTAAAATATTAATTAATTAAGTACATCGTAAAGCGAGGCTATTGAATGGATATCATAATGAAAGAACAAGCACTCAAATATTTACAGATCGCATTGGGGCGTCCGGATGCTGATTTCAGGACAGGCCAATGGGAAAGCATAGAAGCTGTTCTAAGCCGGAAAAGGCTGCTTGTGGTTGAACGCACAGGGTGGGGCAAAAGTATGGTTTACTTCCTTGCCACCCGGTTGCTTCGGGATTCTGGTGCTGGGGTCACTTTGCTTGTTTCTCCATTACTTTCCTTGATGCGGAATCAGTTGGAGGCGGCTGAGCGCATAGGAGTGCGGGCCGAAACCATTAACAGTACTAATGTGGATAATTGGCCCGAGATCGAGGCAAAATTGAAGGCCAACGAAATCGACTTGCTGATTGTGTCCCCTGAGCGCTTGGCTAATGAAAAATTTCGCGAGAACGTATTGGGGCATATTGCCGAGACGGTTGGATTATTTGTGGTTGATGAAGCCCACTGTATCTCCGATTGGGGGCATGATTTCAGGCCAGATTACCGGCGAATCGTCCGTGTGCTTCAGGCACTTCCGCGAAATGTGCCCGTGTTGGCCACGACGGCAACGGCCAATAACCGTGTTGTGGCGGATGTCATTTCTCAGCTTGGGACAGATATCCAGTTGGTGCGCGGGCCGCTGGTGCGCGAAAGCCTCAAATTACAGAACATCACGATGTCCAGTCCAGCAGAGCGTATGGCCTGGTTGGCGGAGACCCTCCCTTCACTTCAAGGAAGCGGGATTATCTATACGCTTACTCAGCGTGATGCTGAGCGCGTAGCGGAGTGGTTGCGAATCAATAACATCACTGCCAAGGCATACCATTCGGATGTGGCGGATGATGTTGATGGTACGTCTCAGCGGGAAATTCTGGAGCAGCAGCTCCTTAAGAACGAGATTAAAGTCCTTGTGGCTACCGTAGCTTTAGGGATGGGCTTCGATAAACCCGATTTGGGTTTTGTGATTCATTTTCAGCGACCGTCCTCCGTGGTGCATTACTATCAGCAAGTTGGCCGTGCCGGCCGTGCCGTAGATGATGCGTATGGCATTCTGCTTCATGGTTCAGAAGATGATCGTATTGCAGATTACTTCATTCGAAACGCTTTCCCGCCCCAGCAACATGTTGAGGCTATTTTGCAAAAACTCGATGTCGCTGATGGCGGCTTATCAGTGCTTGAATTAGAATCCCGCTTAAATCTAGGGCATTCACAACTGGAAAAAGCGCTTAAATATCTCTCTGTCGAAATGCCTGCACCCATTACCAAGATAGGTCATAAATGGAATGTGACGGCTGCAGCCAAGACCTATCGTATTAATCAAGCTTATGGGGAGGTAATCACCGGGATCCGGCGGCAGGAACAGTTGCAGATGCAGGCCTATATGGCGCACACCGGATGCCTCATGGATTTTCTTTCACGGTCGTTGGATGACCCGAAGGCGGAGCGATGCGGGAAGTGCGCCGGCTGCAAGGGCCAGCCACTCCTTTCGCCTGCATGTGACGGCGATCTGACGAATCGTGCCGCTATCTTTCTGAAGAGAAGTTATCAGCCCTTACGCCCACGAAAACAGTGGCCTCTAGGTTTTGCGCTGTCCGTATATGGGTTTAAGGGGAAAATCGGAGATACGCTCCGTGCGCAAGAAGGCCGCGCGTTGAGCCTTTGGCGTGATGCCGGTTGGGGGGATATGGTTGCAGTCGACAAATATGAACATGGCGTTTTTGATCAGAAACTTGTTGAGGCTTGTGTTGAGATGATCCGTCAGTGGAATCCAATGCCTCTACCTCAGTGGGTCACCTGCATCCCTTCGTTGAAGTGCCCGGAGTTGGTCCCGGAGTTTGCCCGGCGATTGGCTGATGCTCTCGGATTACCATTCCAGGCATGCCTTCGGAAGGCAAAGGATAATCCGCCACAGAAAGAGATGCAGAATAGTTTCCAGCAGGCGCAAAATCTGGATGGCGCGTTTGTTGTAGATCAGGCGGCAATGCCAGGCGGGATTTGCCTATTGATTGATGATATGACAGAGTCGGGGTGGACGTTTACGGTAGCAGCCGCTGTTTTGAGGCAGGCTGGTTGTTCTGCGGTTTACCCCGTGGCGTTGGCGTTAAATTCGCCGCATATGGATTGAGGTTCAGTGTGAACATGATGAGTGAAGATGCTAAGGTAATCCTGATGCTTTGTGGCCATTTGGGCGGCGAGTCAGGACTTGAGCCATTGAGCCAGCGCGAATACAATCAAGTCGTTCGCTGGCTGTTAGACGGGAAAATGAGGCCAGCGGATTTGTTGGATCTGGATCATATTCCGGCTCTGGCCTTGGCGTCAGCCATATCTGAGCAGCGCCTGAATGGTTTATTAAAACGTGGAGTGATGGTTGGGTTTGCTGTGGAGAAATGGCAGCAGAGCGGAATTTGGGTAATTTGCCGGAGTGACCCTGATTATCCGGCTCGTTATAAAACCCATCTCAAAGACAAAGCGCCCCCTATCCTCTTTGGTGCTGGAAAACGGGCTCTGTTAAAGGGCAGTGGTTTAGCGATAGTGGGATCACGAAATGTAGATGTTGAGGGAGACCGTTTCACCCGCGACGTGGCGGCCTGGTGTGCGCGTGGCGGGATGCCCGTGGTGTCTGGCGGCGCACGCGGGGTGGATCAAGCCGCAATGACGGGTGCGTTAGAAGCTGGGGGTGCGGTTATTAGTGTTTTGGCAGATACACTTTTGCGAAGAAGCGTTTCCCGTGAGGTGCGCTCCGCCCTGTCCGACGGACGGCTACTATTGATTTCTCCTTATCATCCTGAGGCTGGGTTCAGTGTCGGAAACGCGATGGGGCGGAATAGGCTGATTTACGCACTTGCCGACTATGGCCTGGTTGTCAGCGCCGACTATAAAAAAGGGGGCACCTGGGCTGGGGCGGAAGAAGAGCTAAAACGCAGGCCGGGGCGTCCCGTCTATGTGCGCTTGACCGGCTCACCCCCTGCTGGAAACCAAAAACTTATTGAACTTGGAGCTATCCAATTCCCTGATTACAGCAACTCTTCAAATCCCGCCAGATTGTTGCAGGACGCAATCGTTAGCAAGGACTTGCCCGGGGAAACAAGTGAGGCCGACCTATTAAAGAAACCGACATCATTGATTTCCTCCAATGTGGGAGGCGCGCTCCGTCGCGGCGATTCTTGTCCGGTTCAGCCACCGGTTTGTGCCTGTCGCGGCACGTAGTGCCCCTTCCCGTGCGCCCGTGAGGGGTGCCATGTTAAGGGGGTGGAAGTCCTCCTCCGGCGTGGGGTGGGTGGAGACAGAGGTCGCAGAAGGCAAGGCATAGTAAGCGGTGATACCCAGTCTGTGGTATAAGGAGCGGTTGGGATAAAACCAACAGCTGAACAATGGACCATTCCGATACCGTGGCCCATTGCTAAACACGGATCGCCGCAAGGTGAACCTATCAACTGGAAAGCCGGATGCAGGAAATCTGCCTGCCCTGAGCTTGTCGAAGGGGCTGATCCGCGTGAATACAGGGTGCATTGGGGATCTCAGGAAGATTGCTTAGGCAAAAATTGATTTCATCCTTCCGCCTTGACTTCAATAACAATCAATGCTTAACAGTATAAGCATGAGCAAATCTGCCTCCATCAAGGATGTCGCCAGCGCCTCTGGCGTGTCCACTGCCGCCGTCTCCCATACCCTGAACGGCAAGGGCGATAAGTGCCGGATCGGGCCGGTAACCCAGAACCGGATCCGTATTGCTGCCCGCCAGTTGAACTATCAGCCGGACCTGTTTGCCAGGGAGATCCGGGCTAGAAGAGGGCGGACGCCGGTGGTTGCCGGTCCTCAAAAACCGGGTACAGGCCGACCGATCGGACTCCTGCTTTCCGCAACCAGTCCGGCCAACCAGCTAGCCTTGATCCCCGGTCTGGTTCTCGCTCTGTCAGCGGCCGACCACCTACTGATAATCGTCACCCTTCCGGCCGATCCCGCCGCCGCCAAAGAGCGTGTGCAGACACTGCTGCAAGATGGAGTGGCCGGGCTGGTCTGTTGTCCCACAGTCTATCCGGCGGTAACGGCCACCATCGGTGGAGCATGCCCCGTTATCGTCCTATGGCAAGGCGCCGGTTCGGCGATGCTGACGTTGCTTAAGCCCGTCACCACGCAAGCTGGAATATCGGCTAAGCCTGCGCCAACCCCGGTGACTACTCCACCACTAGCTCAGCCGGTTGTCACAAGCCCACCCGCACCGACACCGGCGACACCCGTTACCGAGGTCCCTGTGGTTCCGCCGCCGATCTCGACGCCAGGGCTGGCCTCGGAGCCAGCGTCGGTAGTCCCAGAAACCGCAAAGCCGGAAGCTGCTCCCGAGCCGACTTTTGTTGAGCCGACACCGGCCACGGTCTCCCCGCCACCACCGGCCTCGGAACCCGCACCGATAATTCAGGAGGCTACAAAGCCGGAGTCTGCGCCAGAGGCGGTCTTTGCGGAACCAATACCAAATACGATACATACACTGTAAGTACATAAGTGGCATTCAATTCAAATGGGATGAGAATAAGAATCGTAAAAACAAACGCGAGCACGGTGTCTCTTTTGAAGAGGCCCAAACCGTGTTCCTGGACGAGAGTGCCATCCGCTTTTTTGACCCGGACCACTCGGATGAGGAAGATCGTTTCATCATGTTGGGAATAAGCTTCAAACTCAGGGTGCTCGTGGTATGCCACTGCTATCGCGAAAACGATGAGGTCATAAGATTGATTTCAGCCCGTAAAGCTGACAAAGATGAAATCCGAGATTATGGGAGGTGATGCAATGAGAACACACTATGACTTTTCGAAAATGGGAGGGGTTAAAAACCCTTATATCAAGCAACTCAAGCAACCCATTACCATCCGGCTAGACAAGATGACGGTGGCGTATTTCAAGTCACTCGCTGCAGAACTGGGGATGCCGTACCAGAACTTGATTAATCTATACCTGCGCGATTGCGCCACAGAACACCGCAAACTAGCGCTCAATTGGTCATTATAAATTTGCCGAACCATCCGGCCCAAGCGACGGGCAAGCCCGCGCCTAGCCGGTAACGTTCGGGAGAAAAAAACAACTTGAAGAATGTGTTGCATATGTGACACACTAGGATCATGAAAACAGCAGTCATTCATGCAAGAATTGAGCCACAGATCAAGCGCCAGGCTGAAGGCGTCCTGAATAGTCTCGGAATTAGCCCAACAGAGGCAATCCGGATTTTCTATCGTCAAATCACACTCAGGCATGGACTACCGTTCGCTGTGGCTGTGCCCAACGAATGTACCGCAGCTACTCTCAAAAAGAGCAAGCGAGGGGAGGATGTTCAGGAGTTTGATTCTCTGGACTCCATGTTCGAGAGTTGGAAGAAATGAAGCAGGTTTCGCAGACCACCCAGTTCACCCGCGATATCAGGCGAATGCGGAAACGAGGGAAAGATCTGATGAAACTCCAGAACGTCGTGAGACAACTGGCAGAAGGAAAACTTCTCGATCCAAAGCACAGGGATCATCCACTTGTCGGCGGATGGTGGCCTGCGCATGATTGCCATATTGAACCTGACTGGATCCTGATCTATACCGCCGATGACGAATCGCTTCGACTTGAGCGCACGGGAACTCATTCAGACTTATTCAGATGAAAAACTCGACCAACCACATATCGGAGTTTACGTCGCTGACGCGTCGAAACTCAAGGTGACCGTTGGGGAGTGAGATTGAAATGATGATGGATCGGACTTGATTCAATGTGGGAGGGGCACTACGTACCGCGATCCTTCAGCAATAAATCGCATCACAGGGACTCTTTAAAATGCAACTTTCCGATCACGAACGCGACTGGCTGACCTCCAAAGGTGCTGAAATGATGATCGACCTCGGAGTCTCTCCAGGCCATTCAGCCATTGACTTCGGCTGTGGCAAAGGGCGCTACACCATACCGCTTTCCCAGGCACTTGGGAAGCATGGCACGGTCACCGCAATTGAACGTAACAAAGATGAACTCGACCAACTGCTGGCACACACCGCCACATTCCCAGCCTACGCCACCATCATACCGTTTGAATCCACAGACCTATCCCTTGCCTCCATCTTAAGTGACACCATCGACACTGTTCTCGCTTTTGATGTGTTGCAATACGTTGAGGATTGGCCATTATTCTTCAACTCAATCCATCGTGTTCTCAAAAGATTTGGTACGCTCCACATCTACCCCGCCGCCATACCCCATCCGGATGCAGTGGATCTGCGAAAGCTCGCCAAATCACTCACCACCGCTAATTTCAGACTAAAAACACAAAGTAATTTTATAATGATGCACAATAAAGACTTAGTCACTGACACGGTGTACACCTATCAGCCGTCCTGACCACTTTACCCAGCGACGGCTCGCATTCAATTGCGCTGGCGTGGCTCAGTATGAGGCCTAACATTGTGCAGAGGCTAGATTTGGAGGAAAGATCTTGAAAATACTACTCACGGGTTCATCGGGGCTTATTGGTTCAGCGCTAACGGCATCGCTTAGTGCGAATGGTCACAATGTAAAGCGTTTGTTGCGTAGTCGACACACGGGGGGCGAGGCCTATTGGAATCCGGAGGAAGGCACGATCGACCTCTCGAATTGTAAAGGGATCGATGTGGTGATCCACTTGGCGGGTGACAGTATAGCAGAGGGCCGCTGGAGCAAGGCCAAGAAAGCTCGCATCCTGGACAGTCGGATCAAAGGCACACAGCTGATCGCAACGGCCTTGGCTAGACTGGAAGAACGGCCCCATACGCTGATTTCAGGATCCGCCATAGGGTTTTATGGCAATAGGGGGGCCGATATAGTTGATGAAGGTAGCCCCGCAGGGGAAGGGTTCCTGGCGGGAGTGTGCCAACAATGGGAAGACGCAACGGCTCCTGCTGCAGAGGCTGGTATTCGGGTAGTTAATGTTCGTTTTGGGATGGTCTTGAGTTCATCCGGTGGCGCCTTGAAGAAGATGTTACTTCCTTTCAAGTTGGGTTTGGGCGGAGTTGTGGGGGACGGAAAACAATACATGAGTTGGGTCGGCATTGATGATGTCGCGGGGATGGTTCAGCATATTATCAACACCCCTTCACTTCGAGGCCCCGTCAATCTTGTTTCTCCAAGTCCTGTAAGCAATCGCCAATTTGTCAGAACGCTGGGGCAAGTCCTCCACCGGCCGAGCATTTTGCCAATGCCCGCATTTATGGCTCGCATCATGTTTGGCGAAATGGCGGATGAATTGCTCCTGGCCAGCACTCGGGTAATGCCGCGCCTACTGATGAACACCGGGTACAATTTTATTAATTCAGATCTGAGAGAAGCATTAGAATCGTTTCTGATAAAAAAATAAATTATGGATCCGAATGTATGAGATCAAATCAAATAGCATATTGGATCTTGGCAGTTATTCTTGTTGCGCTGTCCAACACCTACGGGAGTGAACTCAAAGATGGGTGGACCATTCGCTCGGAAATGCGCTTGCCGCCAGCCCCGCAAGGAAGCCGTCCTGCCATCAAAACCATTGCGCGATTTGATTTTGAAAAAGGACAAGAGGGCTGGTATTCACGCCATCCCGATGTGAAGATCGAGCATTCCGCCGCGGCGGGAATAGAAGGCAAGGGCGGCCTCTTCGTTCGCGGTCGGGAACCATCGAACTGGAATTTTGTGGCTTCTCCGACACTGGCGATTGAACCTGGCAAGAAGTACTGCGCCTCCATGTGGGTTCGCATCGAATCCAGACCTGAGGGTAATCGACCCGTCTATTTCAAGATTGAGTTTATTCATAACGACGATAAATCTAGCGACAGGGTATCGAGTACAACCGTTCCGTCAGATAAATTACATGAGTGGTGCCGGATCGAGGCTGAATTCCAAGCGCCCACAAATAGTCATAGCTTATGGGCTGCGCTCGAGAAAGGGACCGACTCACCCGCTACGATCGATGCGTCGATAGATGATTTTGTGCTTGAAGAAATTGCCGATTTTTCCAACGAAATCACTCGCGAAACGGGAGAGTTAGTCGGGCCCATCACGACGACCCTTGCGAAGGTGCACCCGCGGATTTACCTGACCGCTCAAATGGTGACAAATCTTCGAACCGAAATTCAAACCGATCCCCGATGGAAGTGGGCAAAGAATACGCTTTTTTGGCTTGCTGACCGCGGGATTGAGGCCGGACCACCCGATTACGATAAGGAAGTCGAAAAGGCCCAAAAAGCGGGCGGCCATGGTGCAGACGAGCAACTCTGGCAACGGCCGGTGGGGAATATGATCCCCAACTTGGCCTTGGCTTATCTCTTGAGTGGCGACACAAAATATCTGAATGCCGCTAAGCAATGGGTCTTCGCTTCTCTTTCATACAAGACCTGGGGATTGGGTAGCGCCGACGGTATGGATTTGGCCACAGGACATCAGCTTGCGGGAATAGGGCTGGCCTATGACTGGCTGTACAACGACCTGAGCGCGGAGGAACGGGCTTTGATCCGCCAGGGCGTGCAGAAGCGTGCTGGTGCAATGGCCCGTGCGGCACTCAAACATGATATTTGGTGGGAACACTGCTATATGCAAAACCACCTATGGGTGAATGCGGCGGGCCTGGCTACGGCTGGCTTTGCGATGTGTGATGAGGTTGATGAGGCGCGGGCGTGGATACGGCTCGCTCATGAGAAATTTTTAACAACGTTGGCCACAGCGGGTGACGATGGTGCCAGTCATGAAGGATACGGGTACTGGGAATACGGGGCTGAGTATGTCATGCGATATATGGAAATGGCTCACGATCTGCTGGGAATAGATTTATATAAAAGCGGTGAAGCGAATCATCCCTGGCTAGAGCAATCGCCTCTTTACGCCTTGTACCTTGCGCTGCCAAGCGGGACTTGGACGCATGAGCAAAGCGTCATTGATATCGGGGACAACCCCCGGTGTAACTGGTATGGGCCCAGCTACCTTCTGCACAATCTGGCCCGCCGATATCCTGCTTCGCCTTACGCAGGTGTCGCCCAATGGTTTGCCGCGCAGACTGAATCAGCCCGCATTGATGCCACGGCGAGTGGCCACTACTTGAACTTTGTCTGGTACAATCCCGACCTCCCGCAGACTTCTCCGCAGGCTCTGCCGACGCTACATCATTTTGAGAATTTGGGCATCGTATCCGCCCGAACCGACTGGAGCGGGACCGGAAGCGTTTTTGTTGTCAAGTGCGGGCCACCGCTTGGGCACCGGCAAATACACGCGCCCTATGACTATGGAGCCGGTCACGCCCATCCGGATGCCGGGCACTTCGTCTTCTTCAGTGGGGGCCAGTTCCTATTTCGGGATGATGGTTACTCGTTCATGAAAATGACCGGGAACCACAGTACCATTCTGGTCGACGGCAAGGGGCAGAAGGGCGAAGGCAAGACGTGGTTTGACTACGCGCCGTGGCTACTCGACCAGCGCGCCCCGCGGATTGTTTCCGTCAGCCCCTCCCGTGATGTCGATGTAATTGTCTGTGATGTTGCCCCTGCCTATCCGCCTGATCTAGGTTTAAAGAAATTCATTCGCACCTTTCGATTTCACAAGAAGCTACTTCGGCTGGAAGTTCAGGATGAACTCGAGGCGGAGCGTCCCGTAATTTTCGAGTCAAGATTCCAGGTGGAGGGCGCCCTTGAAAAAATCTCTGAAACAGACTATCGGCTGACACAGAAGAATGTGATTGCGCACCTCGTGATTAATGAGGGGGCGCAGGCGAATGCAGATATCCGCAAGAATGAATCAGGTGCGTTTCTTTGGTTGACGTCAAAAGAGAAGCAGCTCAAAGCCCGGTTCTCGGTCGTGATTAGCGTGGAAGATCAAGCGACAAAAAAGAGCCTTGGCCGCTAATATTACTCTAACTTGCCTCATGGCTTGGAGTCTCTGCGGAAGCAGAATGTGTTCGGACTCAGACTCGGCTTGGTTTGGTATTGTCCGAAAAGAGCCGATATGTTCTACTCAATTTACCTACATAAAACTTAGCTGGTTCTGGCTGGCCTCAGGAATCTGACGTAAGTGATAGATCGTTTTAGGCTGGCCTATTGATAATAAAGAAAGGAATAATTAAATGCGTGCTACTAAAGTCTTATTTTCTATGGTAGGGGTGCTTGTCTGCATTTGCTCCAGTTCAGTCTTGGCCGCGACTTATACGGTTACCAACAATGGCGATGGCGTCACGGGGGGCACACTCCGCTGGGCGATCACGAGCGCGAACACTAACCCGGGCCGAGATACCATCGTCTTCAATCTTTTAGCCACCACAATTACTCCGGCTTCAGCTCTGCCGAATATATCTGATTCTGACGGTTTAGTCATTGACGGAACAACCCAGCCGGGCTACACGGACACGCCGCTTGTCAAGCTGATCGGTACGAGTGCCGGTGCATCTGCTAACGGTTTTTTCATCAACACTCCCAGCAACGTGGTCAAGGGTCTCGTGATCGCACAGTTCAAGCAATACGGGTTCGAAATTCTTACTGATTACAACACGGTGTGTGGGAACTACATTGTGAGCAACGCCCTGCACGGAGTGTATATAAGTGGGGGCAAGGCAAATACCATTGGCGGAACGAACAGCTCTAACCGAAACGTCATTTCAGGTAACCGGAACAGCGGCGTACATATTACTGGCGGGGCGGCCGTACAGAATTCAGTTCAAGGTAACTACATCGGAGTCGATCCAACGGGGCTTTTGGCTAGAAGCAACTCATGGTGTGGTGTCACGATCCAGTCGCCTAGTAATCATGTCGGGAGCGCGATCGCCGGCGGGCGGAACGTGATTGCGGCTAACGGTTCTGCGGGTATTAGGATGGTTGGTGCTGATGCCCACCACAACATAATCGAGGGAAATTATTGTGGTGTGGGTGCAAATGGCAGTACGGCGTTTCCGAATGGGTCGGGTGTAGAGTTATGGAATGCGTGCAGTAACACCATCGGAGGTCTCGTGCCTGGCTCCGGCAATGTACTCTCGGGCAATCTTACCTTCGGGATTGATATTCAAGCCGGATCCCATAACAACACCATTTTGGCAAATTATATCGGTACGGACGCGACCGGTAACAGCGCGGTCAGCAATAAATACGATGGTGTTAACATCGAGGCAGGTAACACCGGCAACCAGATTGGCGGGGTGGATTCAGCTAGCCGTAATATTATTTCCGGAAATGGCTTCAGGGGCATTTTGGCGATCGCGAATACGGCGCTTGTGATCCGGTGCAATTCCATCGGGGTCTCGTCGAACGGGGCGGCTCTCCCGAATGGGATGCACGGAATCTATCTGTCTAACTGCAGTCAGACTCTAATAGGTGGGGGTAACTGGGAATCCCGGAACATAATTTGTGGCAACAAACAACAGGGTATTTACTTAAGCGCCTGCGCCAACAGCACCTTGAGTTGCAACTACATTGGCGTCAACGATGCGGGTATGGCGGTAGGTAATATCAACGAAGGGATCTACAGTCTTGCGGGGAAAGGGCTTTTAATAAGCTCCAATGTGGTGTCAGCTAATGGACGGTCCGGCATCCTGCTGAGTGGAACTCCAGGAAGTGTTTTGAAGTGCAACTTCATTGGAACAGATCCGACGGGTTACGACGCCCGAGGAAATCAGTTTTTTGGTTTGTCCTTGGAAGCGGGTTCCTCCAATACCCTCGTTGGAGGAAGTTGGACGGATGATGGGAATGTGGTTTCAGGTAACAAAATGGGCGGAATTACGATGGCGGGTGTCTTGACGGGCAACAATACCATTCAGGGCAATCGGATCGGTACGGGTCCTTCTGGTTTTGGTGCGGTTCCCAACGAATATAGCGGCATTCTTCTGGCTGGTTCGCCGCGAAACATGATTGGTTCCGCCACCAGCCTGAATGAGCGGAACATCATTTCTGGAAATAATGGCCAGGGCGTTGAGATTAGCGATAGCAATAGTTTTGCGAATCTAGTCGCCGGAAATTATATTGGATTGGACAGCACCAATGGACCACTTTCGAATACGGGCGCGGGTATTTGGATTCACGGGGCTTCGTCTAATTTTGTGGGTTCGACCACCACGGTCAACCGGATCGCCTTCAATGCCGGAAGCGGGATTCAAGTTGAAAGCGGCGTTGGAAATGCGATGTTAAATAACGCGATTTACCGCAATGGTGTTCTGGGGATCGATTTAGGACTTGGCACGCCGACGCTGAATGACCCCGGAGACGGAGATTCGGGTCCCAACCGTCAGCAAAACTTTCCGGTTTTATTGTCGGTGACGAATCTTGGGGATACGCAGATTCGTGTGGTTTGGACGCTGGATAGTGTGACGAATAACGATTATATCGTGGAGTTCTACGGGTCTACTGGCCCCGACGCCACCACTTATGGCGAGGGGGAACATTCGCTAGGTTGGGTTGGACCCGTTCATACGCCACCGGTAGGCCTGCTCGGCGGAACGAATACGTTTACAATGCCATTTAATCAGCCTAATTTCATTACGGCGTTAGCCACGCATTTCACACTTAACGACACCTCTGAGTTCTCTAAGAGCCTCATGCTCGATTCCGACAATGATGGCATGCCGGACGGCTTCGAAAAGATTAACTTTGGAGGGAGCACCAATGGTTTACCCAATGGGGACGCCGATGGCGATGGGGTTTCGAATATCGACGAGTTTACGGCCGACACTCATCCGAAGGACTCCAATTCCGTCATGCGCGTGACCGACCTTGAGGTCTCCGGTAAGACGTTTGTTTTGACGGCGCCGTTTTCACGGGAACGCGAATACCACGTTCTCTTTTGCACGAACCTCGTGACGGCTTCGCCAGTATGGCCTGCCATCTCAACCTCTTTCTCATCCCAAGACGGGGTGGGCAAGTTCAAGGGGACGTGTCCAAGTAACGCCTGTTTCCGTCTTCAGGCCTTTTTACCGTAAGTAGGGGGAATGGGAACGTTTTCCCGAAAGGGGAAGTGAATAGATGCGCACGGAAAACACATCCAGGGTTGCTATGGTTATCTGCGCCTTCATAGTGGCAGCTCTTTTTTTTGGCGAGGTTGAAGTCGTTGCACTGGGGGTTAGCGGGCAAGGTGATGGAGTTATCCTGAAGCGATCGCTGTCAGCAAATCGCGTTGTGGGGCCAAATTTACTGAAGCCCGGTGCGTGGCGGGCCCATGAAGCAGGCTACACGACAAGCAACGATATTTTTATTTGCGATAACGGCGCGGTTGTTGGGCAACGTGGCCTCTGTCAGTATGTCGAGCTGAATCAGAAATTCCCGCAGCCGGTTATCGCCACGGTGTGGAGCAGGGCTGACGGTGTTAGCGGCGTTAGCGACGGTGATTATTCACTTTACCTTGATTTAATTTACACCGACGGCACGCCGCTGTGGGGCCAAATGGCGAACTTTACGGCTGACTCGCATGATTTTGAGCGGCGCGAGGTCGTCGTGTTTCCTGAGAAGCCAATAAAATCGGTTTCGTTCTATCTGCTTCTCCGCCGTCACTCCGGTCGCGCCTCATTTCGCGATGCTGAACTTCGCACTATCGAAACGCCTGCGGGGGCGTGCATCTTTGACACCGTTCCGATTATCCCGGTACCGCGTCTGACCCAAGGGTTTCAGCTTCGTGATGCCGCGACCGGTTCTGATTTTGTCCGTATCGAGCGCGAGGCGCTTGGTATAAAATTAAAAAGTAAACGTAGAGGTGATTTTTTTGATGTTACGTTGACCGATGTCACAGGCAAGGATCGCGCCGTCACACTGGTCTACTCGATTCCTGTCGTCACCGATGGCTTGAAATGGCTGGCCACCCCGCGACACAGCGAAAACATCACTCAGAACCGTGAGTGCCTTTTGGCGCATCCGCAAGCCGCAGGGATGGGGCGGCTCTCGCGCTATCCGTTCGCGGCCATCAGCGACGGCAAACGCGGGCTTGGTATCGGAATCGACATGGATCATCCAGCACTATTTCGCGTTGGCTTCAATGAGGCGACACACGAGCTTTTCCTCGCCTACGACATTGGTCTCACGCCGGAGAAGCCGAGCGCGCAGATCCGGTTCTGCACGTTCTCATTCGATCCTACATGGGGATTCCGCGGGGCATTGGAGCGCTACTACGAATTGTTCCCCGAACACTTTCAATGTCGTATACCCGTGCAGGGGCTCTGGATGCCGTTCGCGAAAATCAGTGCGGTAAAGAATTGGCAGGACTTTGGTTTCAAATTCAAGGAAGGCAACGACGAGACGAAGTGGGATGACGAACACGGTATCTTTACGTTCCGCTACACCGAGCCCATGACGTGGTGGATGCGGATGTCAAAAGAGGTTCCGCGCACTCTGGGCGCGGCGTTGAGTGAGGCGAAGCGGTTGGCCGAAAAAGGTGATGAGGCTGCGCAAGCGTTTGTGACCAGTGGATTTCTTGATGAAGCGGGCCAGCCCCCCGCGCGGATGCGTGATACGCCGTGGTGCAACGGCGCGGTGTGGAGTATGAACTCGATGCCGGGCCTCGCCGGCTCCGTCACTGATTTCAAAATCAAATGGAATCCTTCGTTGCGTGAAAAATTATACGGTGCCCATCGTAAGGCCGACCTCGACGGCGAATACGTGGACTCGAGTGAGGCGTATGTGACCGATCTGCTTGATTTTCGACGCGAGCACTTTGCCGCTGCGGAGTCTCCGCTGACGTTTTCACCGGGCACCCACCGCCCCGCAATTTATCGTGGCCTGATCGCATTCGAGTATGTGCGTGGCATTGCACACGACGTTCATGGCATGGGCAAGCTGATGATGGCCAACGGAACGCCATCGAGCTTGTGCTGGTTGGCGCCGAATTTAGATGTGATGGGAACGGAGACGGATTGGAATCCCGGTGGGGTCTGGCGGCCGATGTCCGACGACGAAATGCTTTATCGTCGTGCGCTCTGCTACGCTAAGCCGTACTGCTTTCTGATGAATACCGATTTTAAGACGCTGTCGAATCAACGTGTTGAGAAATACATGCAGCGCTGCCTTGCCTACGGGATGTTTCCAGGGTTTTTTAGCGCGGATGCATCGACTGGCCAATACTTTGAGCGGCCGGAACTTTATGAGCGCGACCGGTCGCTATTTTTAAAATATATTCCCTTCTGCAAGCTTGTTGCAGAAGCCGGATGGCAACCCATTACGCACGCGCGATCCAGTGATGAACGGGTCCATTTGGAGCGATTTGGGAAGAACTATCTGACCGTTTTTAATGACAGCGTGGAACAGCGTACAACGACCCTCACGCTCGATGGCCTGGTGGCTGAAACGAGCCGCGATCTTGTATCGGGCATGACTGTGACGTGGACGAATGGCTCATCGTCCCTCACTCTTGAGGGCGAGTGTGTGGCCGTGATTCGGCTCCGCTGAATCGTTTTTTTCTAAAGAAGAGAAGAGGCAATTATGAATTTTCAGAATGAGATAAAACAGCGGGTAGCCCGCATGCAGGCGGTGATAAAGGCAAAGGGGCTGGATGGCGCTCTTTTCATTTTCCCCATAGATGTTTATTATTTTTGCGGAACGAATCAAAATGCCGCCCTGTGGATTCCCGTTGAGGGTGAGCCAATGTTGTTGGTGCGCAAGAGCCTTGCCCGTGCCCAAGAGGAAAGCGTTATTGCCGATGTTCGTCCATTCCCCTCGAGCAAGGAGTTCTCCACGTTGTTTAGCGACACCGTGCGAAAAGTGGGACTAACCTTTGATGTGATTCCTGTCCAACAATTCAACTATTACAGCAAGTTGCTGCCCGATCGTGAGTTTGTAGATATCTCCGCATCGAATCGTGCGCTTCGCTCGGTTAAATCGGATTTCGAGTTAGGACAATTACGGCAGAGTGGGGCCGCAATCGGTCGGATTTTTGCCCAGGTACCTCAGTTTTTGAAGGCGGGGATGCGCGAGGTCGACGTGGCGGCTGAATTTGAATATCGATTGCGTAAGGCAGGGAATGAAGGCTACATCCGGATGCGGGCTTTCAACCAGGAGTTGTTCATGGGATTGGCGGTTTCGGCGGGAGGCGCGACCCATGGCGCGTTTGATGGCGCCGTAACCGGTCGAGGCCTTTCCAGCGCATCACCTAATGGATCTTCGGTGGACGTGCTTAAAGTAAATGAGCCAGTGTTTTTGGATTATGCCGGGGTTTTAAATGGGTATGTTGCGGACATGACCCGTGTTTTTGTTTTGGGGACGCTTGATCCCGAGTTGCAGCACGCCTTTGCTGTCTCGCTCACCATTCAAGCCTTTCTGCAAAAAGCCTTGAAGCCGGGCGCGATTTGCGAAGAGCTTTATTTCAAGTCCGCTGAAATGGCGGAACAGGCAGGGCTCGGAGCTTTCTTTATGGGAATGCCGGGCGAGCAGTCGAAATTCGTGGGACACGGAGTTGGGCTGGAACTGGATGAGTGGCCGATTCTCGCGAAAGGGTTCAAGGAACCGCTTCAAGTGGGGCAGGTGATCGCCATCGAACCGAAGTTTGTGATTCTCGGGAAAGGGGTAATCGGCATTGAAAATACGTTTGCCGTTGACCACGCAGGCGGTGAGAAACTAACCGACATCCCCGATGCCGTCATCACTTTGCCAGTATGAGGATGGACAGGAATAGGGCTGATACGTTACATTCGCTTTCAAATTTTTATTTGAAAGCGAACAGGATCAATGATGACTATTAAATCGATGCGATGTTTGAGTGTGGTGGCGTGTGTGATGGTGTTGGCGTTGTGTGGAAGTGCCTTGGCGGAAACTCATTCGACCAAGAAAGCCAAAAAAACAACTGTGACCAAAAGCAGCAAGGCAAAACCCGCCTCCAAGGGACGCGCCACATTGCCAAAGCGGTCTTCCAATCCTTATCTGGGTGCGATCGTGGTGGATGCCGCAACGGGCCAGGTGCTCGTTGAGCAGAACGCCGATGCCCCTGGGTTCCCGGCGAGTGTCATCAAGCTGATGGATATGATGGTTCTGTTGGATCAGATTTCTGCGGGCCAAATCAGTTTGAGCAACTCTGTGACGGTCACGGCGGAATCCTCGAAAATCGGCGGGTCACAGGTTTATCTGAAAGAAGGTGAGATGTTCACGTTGGAAGACCTTATGTATGCGCTCATGATTCAGTCGGCCAATGATTCGGCCATGGCGATGGCCTTAAGTGTGTCGGGTTCATCGGCTGGATTTGTGGAGCTGATGAACAAGAAGGCGACTGAATTGGGAATGAGTAACACGGCCTTCCACTCGGTTCACGGCCTTCCTCCTGCGGCCGGGCAGGCTGGTGATACTTCAACCGCACGTGATCTGTCTAAGCTGGCGCGCGCCTTGATTTCCCAGCATCCCGAGGTTCTTAAATATACGTCGACTCCGGTGCGGAATTTCCGGCCCAATACAACGCCCTTTGTGATGCGCAGTCATAACCACCTCTTGCGTGAGTATCCCGGCTGTGACGGGTTGAAGACCGGATATATTATCGCAGGCGGATATTCCATTGTCGCCACGGCCCAAAAGAACGGGCGGCGTGTGATCGCCGTCGTGCTGGGTAGCGAAGACCGTAAGGTACGTGACGCTAAGGCGATCGAGTTGCTTTCAAAGGGATTTGGCGCGCTGCCTCCGCTTCCCCCACCGCCTCCGCCCGTTATTCAGACGGTGACCACCAATATGCCTTCAGCTTTGCCGGTATTGGATGAAACGATTCCCGCTGCAGAAACCACGCATATGGGGTGGCTCAAGATTGCCGGAATCGGCCTTGCCATCGGCTTGGTGGCGCTGGGGGTCGGAAGCTTTTTTATGAAACGGCGCGCCCGCAATGATTTCTAAATTTGAAGAGGATTTTGGGTACTAGTCCCTTACGACTTGAACCAATCGCATTTTGGTCATGATTTTCGTGAAAAGATATTTGAACAGCCTACTTTTCTATTACAAGAGTCCCGTATTTCTCGATAGGGTGATATTCCACATTGCCCGGCGGCGGCCTTTTGATCTATTGCCAGCCAATGAGTGACACCCGTAAAGTCTCTGTCATCACGTGGAAGAAACGCGTGACCTTCGCAGGCATCATAATTGCCCTCATGCTCATGACCTTGGAAGGCCTGGTCCGTTTGGCGGCGCGTTCAAACTTGGTAAATATCCGCGCCTTCTGCACCAGCAATGAGGTAACCCCGATCACATACACAGGCAACCTGAATCCTTATTTTGGAATTTGGCACTTACCCGATGTCTCGGTGCAAGTGTCCACGCCCTCCGGCAACGTTGTTTATGAAACCAATGCACAAGGAATGCGCGACCGGCCACGCAAGCTGCCTTCGTCTGCACCGGAACGGGTCGTTGTCTTGGGCGACTCGTTTGTTGAAGGTTGTCATGTAGCCGCCTCCAACCGGTTCACTAATATATTGGAACAGGAAACAAAGATAGAGTTTCTGAATTTTGGCACCTCCGGAGGATTTGGATCCATCCAGGAGTGGTTGCTTTACGAAAACCTAGCAGCCCAATTTGAGCACACGCGTGTGCTGTTGTTTTTTTTGCCTGACAATGATTTTGCCGATAACGATCCGCCCCGGCACGTTGACGCCGACTATCGACCCTTTTTGTGCAAGAGTAACGGTATTTATGCCGTCCGCTACCCCTCCCCTTTTCGCAAGAAACTAACGCGGGAAAACCGTATTACGTGGGGGCGGGCCATCCGGCATTGGTGCTACAACCACTGTTACACGGCCAACCTGCTGGCGACTTTTGACTTCGAAAAAATACGAGATTTGAATACATCCTCCTACGACCAATACACAAAGGAGGATCTGGCTCAGTTTCTTTTTACCTGTGAGCAACTTTTGTCATCAGCCCACCCGCGAGCCCTAACCATCTATATCATTCCCAGGGACCGTGACTTCATCGCCTTCAACGCTGGCGACTTTCAGGGTCGTCTCCCGTCAGCCCTTGCCCGCTGGGCAGCGAGTCAAAAACGGGTGGAAGTTGTGGATCTTTTTCCGGGATTTTTGGCTTATATGAACGAGCACCATGTTGCCTACCAGGATTTTTTCCTAGGCTTCGACCCCCACTGGTCGCCGCTAGGCCACCGGGTTGCAGCCAGCCTGGTTTTGGCCAACCTGAGCGGCCTTAAGCCTAATAGCCATTCAGGAAAATGACGAAGCTTAGGCTCCGGCCGGAACTGAAATCCGTAAAATAGTTGCCCGCTTACCAGCGGGCTTGAGCGTATAGCGATCCAGCGCTGCGGGAATCAAACAGGTGCGGCCACCGGGGATGGATTCGGTCCCGGCCTCGCACATAATTTGAAAATCATCCTTTTCGCTGAAGAGGGCATGGAAACTGGCGCCATCGTGTTGGACGAAATAGGGGGCAGTAATTTCCAATTTTTCCAATCGGAAATAGGGCGAAACAACTAATTCGGAGACCAGCGCGCCGGGCTTGTTGCTGATCGAGCGGGGTGGGACGTTTACAGGGGCGGGATCCGTCCAGTGGATAACCTTGAGGGCCTGTTCCAAATGGAGTTCCCTGGGTTGGCCGGCTTTATCGACCCGGCCCCAGTCATAGACTCGGTAGGTGGTGTTGGAATTCTGCTGGATCTCCAGAATGAGCAAACCTTCACAGATCGCATGGACGCGGCCACCGGGCACGAAAATGGTGTCACCGGCCTTCGTCGGTACGGATTGCAAAGTGCTTTCCAGTTGTCCGGCCTTGAGTGCGCTCAGAAAAGCAGGCTCATTGATGCCGGGATTGAAGCCGGCAAAAACATGCCCACCTTGGGGGGCGTCAAGGATATGCCATGCCTCGGTTTTAGCCTCACCGATTCCCCGTGCGGCGGCGGCATTATCAGGGTGGACTTGAATACTGAGGCGCTCTTTGGCGTCTATGAGTTTGACCAATAGCGGAAAGGAGGCCGATTGAATGCCATGCCCGAGTAATTCCTGGCCAAACCGGGTTACGAGCGCGGCAAGGGACTGTCCCTTCATGTGACCATTGGCCACAAAGCTCATGCCTTCGGGGCGATCGGATAGTTCCCAAGATTCGGCATAAATGCCCTCAGGCTGGCTGCGGTTGAACCGAGCTGGAATACGGCTACCGCCCCAGATGTAGTCCTTGTAGGCGGGCTCAAGAATGAATGGATAGAGCACAGATATTTTCATAGCGAGAATTCTTACCACAGAGCCTCAAAGGATTCACGCTGATTTCGCTTTGAGGTAGAGTGCGGGTTTACGCCAGTGTCAATTCGGTTAGTGATTCGAAATGAGCGGTGCGAGGGAACATATCGAAGAGCTGTGAAGAAAGCAGCTGATAGCCGCCTTCCTTGAGCCAGGCGACATCGCGGGCCATGGTGTTCGGGGCGCAAGAGATGTAGAGGATGCGAGCAGGACGCTGTGTGAGGATGTCGCGGACCATCATGCGTCCCATGCCGTCACGGGGCGGATCCACGATGAGCGTAGTTTGGGCCGGCTGATCTAAGCGGAGTTTAATCATTCCTTTTTCTGCGTTAGCCGTTACCCACTGAATGGAGGGCAGTCCTAGTTTTTTTGCATTTAAAACTGCTGCTTTAATCCCGGGACCATCCACATCCATGCCGATGACCCGTGGAACGCCAAGGGTAGCGGCAGCCAAAGCAAATACGCCTACCCCGCAATAGAGATCCACCACCGTCTGAGGCAGATGATCGCGTAAACGCTCCATAACGGTTTTTACCAAGAGGTCGGCCAAACCGGGGTTCACTTGATAGAAGCTATCACGCGGCACAGACAGTGGGCCAAGGAGCGACGATTCCACCAGCCAGATATCATTTTCAGCCGCCTTACTACGCCACCAGACTACGCCATCCCGTGGAGTCCACCGAAAGAAAATAGTCATATCGTTGCGCAAGGTGCGCCGGAAGGAGGGGGCGTCATGTAGTTCCTTGAGCAGAAGGTTGATAGGCTCAACGGCTAGCGGACAGGTGGGGATATCCAATACGGTAAGATTGTCCTCCATGAAATACCCGATGCGCCGATCTTTGCCATCGATCTGGCCGTGAAGTGAGAGTTTATTGCGATAGCCCAAAAAAGAAGGAGAGGGAACCGGCGGCAGGAGCACATCTTCTGAACCACCCGCCTGACGCATGATCACGGAGAGGAGCTGTTGCTGCTTAATCCGGATTTCCTCCTCATAGGTTGCATGCTGGTAGCAACAGCTGGGGCAGGAGGGCGGTTGTACCGGTGAAGACGAGGGGAGGCGGAAGGCGAAAGGGCAGGGCGGCTCGATTCGTTTTGGCGAGGGGGCCGTGATAGCCATCGCGCAGGCTTCGAGAAACCCCCCGCGATCCTTGACGATCTCGAGAGTTACGGTTTCACCAGGGAGAACGCCGCGGACAAAGCAGACTTTTCCGTCAATCCGAGCTACGCCGCGCCCACCGGTAGTGACTTCGCTGATTTGCACGGAAGAAAGAGCCTTCACAGGGATTCCCATAATTTTATGAACCCATCGGATCAGGTTCATCGGTCGAGGAGATGGATGCCTCGTTTTTCTTCTGATGCTTGGAGCCTGAGTATAGAGCAAAGCCGAGGAGGCGACATTCGATATTACTATTGAAAAACAGGATTCGCCGTGAACTTCGTAATCCAATGCCCTTGCCGAGCGTCATATTTCCGGTGAATACCCAGCCCGTATAGCCTTGGCACTGCTTTTTGAAAAAATCACCAATACCGCGATAGATGGGGCGGAGCAGTTCCTCCTCACCCATGCGCTCGCCATACTCCGGGTTAAACACAAGGACGCCGCCGCCTTCGGGAACCGGTGAGTCGGCAAAATCGCAGATCTCAAATTCAATCAGTTGCTCCACACCGGCGGTGCGGGCGTTTTGACGGGCGGCCTCCACCGCATCTGCGCGAATATCAGAAGCGATGATTTTGCCGGTAAATTTTTGTTTAGGCAGGGCGCGGGCTTCGGCTCGGATTTTCTGCCAGGCCTCGTCGTCAAATCCCTTGATGTGCATGAAACCGTAATTGCTCCGGAGTAAGCCTGGTGCCCGGTTCTGGGCAATCAAAGCGGCTTCAATGGCCAACGTTCCGCTTCCGCACATAGGGTTAAGGAAGTTGCCCTCTCCGGTCCATCCGGTCGCCGAGACAATGGCGGCGGCCAGGGTTTCCTGCATGGGTGCCAACATGGGAATTTTTCGATAGCCCCTGCGTGAGAGGGATTCACCTGAGGTATCGAGATAGATCTTGGCGTTGCCTTGATTCCAATAAAGAAAAACCACCGTACCGCTGCGATCGTTGCCGGAATTCGGCCGGCGCCCGGTTTTTTCTCGGATGCGATCCACAATGGCATCCTTGGTTTTTACATTTGCAAAACGGTCGTCCCGAATGGCGGGTGTATTGATAAATGAGGTAACGGTAAAATAACCGTCATCTGGAATGATCTCTTCCCAAGGGATGGTCATGAGGTGCTGGTAAAGATCCTCAGGCTGGCGGACTTTAAAGCGGCTGAGTTCGAGCAACACGCGGTTACCCGTGTGCAGGAAAAGATTCAGGCGCATGGCGTCGTTCAAGGTGCCGGTGGTCTCAACGCCGGCTTCCAGTTCTTCCATGATGGGAAAGCCCATGGCCATGAGCTCCGCTTTAGCATAAGGGGGAATGCCACGGGCGCAGGAAACCATGAGCGGGAAGGTCTGGGTTTTGAGATCAGAGATAGGGACTTCGTCGTTCATAAGAGGGCCTTCATAATTTTCTGTGTGTGAGCACGGGCAGGTCCCGGCGAGTTTGTTCCAGGTCGTGGATATTGAGGGCGAGTGTGTCAACCTGTTCTTCGGTGCCAAACCGTGTCAGGATTTCGCCCCAGGGGCTGACAATCATGCTGTTGCCGTAACTGGCTACACCGGAGTGCGGGTTGGTTCCGCATTGGTTCGGAGCAATTACAAAGCATTGATTCTCGATGGCCCGGGCGCGAAGCAGGATTTCCCAATGATCTTTTCCGGTCTGCTGGGTAAAGTTGGAGGGGAGAAAGAAGAGTTGCGCCCCGTTTGCAGAATAATGCCGAAAAAGTTCTGGGAATCTGAGATCGTAACAGATGGCCATGCCGCACTTCCAGCCATCGAGATCGGCCATAACCGGCTCGTTGCCCGCTTGCCAGAGATCGCTTTCGCGTACAGTTTGTCCAGATGCCAGAGTGGCATCAAAAAGATGAATTTTACGGTAAGAAGCGGTAATTTCGCCGCGGCGGTTGAGCAGGACGCTCGTGTTGTAAACGCCGGACTGATGATGTTCCACGAGACTGCCGGCTAAAACCCAAGCATTGTGGCGGTGGGCAATGGATGCGAGGAAGCTTAGAAGAGGGCCCGTCAGGGGGGCGGCATTTGTACGATAATCCTCATCACTACCCCGAACGGCAAAGACTTCAGGGAGGGCGATAACATCCGTGGCGCCGATTCCCGATAGAAGCTGTTTGGTACGGATCAGGTTCGCTTGAACGTTGCGACCTGCGTCAACTTGGACAAGGGTGACTTTGAGATGGTTCGAAGGGTGGTTCATGTAAAAAGCTCATGTTGTAAAGGCCACGGCCCCATAGCCGACGACCCATTCTCCCCGACTTTCGGGGAAATCATCGCCGCTGTTGCGATATCGCAGGAGGGTCGCTTTTTTACATCCTTTTTGCTGTGCATAACTCATCGCCGTGACTACCGGGCCAATTCCGCAAAATACCTGATGGGAAAAATCCCAATCATGCATGATTCCTTTGATGTCCATCCCGGTAACTTTGCGCAGGGTGGCTTGATCCGTTTTGCGAACCCGTTCGTGAGACGGGTCATGAAGCATATCAGAACTCGCCACGACGAGAATCTTTTTCTTGGAAGCTAATTTCACTAAGCCGTCAGCTAGCGAGCTGAGGAGATCCATATCTCGCGGTCCAATCATAGCCATAGCCAAAGTGGCTGAAGGCAGGACCGTCTGGATAAAGGGAATTTGGTTTTCAAGGGAGTGTTCGCCGATATGTGGGCGATAATCGAGCTTGATCCGCGAGTCGGTTTTGAGAAGAAGGTCGGCGCAGTCCTTGTCTAACGGGGTCGTTCCCAAGGGCGTCGAAAAGGCGTCGCCGTCCATAATGGCGACCCCCTGGATTTGTTCACGGTGGCTAAAGCCTAGCACGACCACCGTCTCGGGTGCACCATGGATGAGACTGTTCTCCTGGAGCGTCTTGTAGGTATAGGCTGCCGTCGGGCCGGAATAGACATATCCCGCATGAGGTGAAATAACTGCCACAATCGGGAGCTTCACCTCCGGAATAAAGGCGTTCTCAAAATGCTCCGCAATGGCGTCTTTCAATGGGCCTGCCGACCCTGGAAACCATTTTCCCGCACCCAATGCAGGCCGAATGACTAAATTTTTCATTTTCATGACCCCCCTTTGCTCTTAAAAAGAGCTTCAACCGCTGTTGTCATATTACCTTAATGAGCTGAGATAACAATATAAAACCTATCGCGCTCGTGATCCCTCATTGACACCTGTGTGAGTGTGTTTCATCATGAGAGGCAAACGGGAAGGAGTTCAAGTGTGAGTTCTGATCGAGAGCTAGAAATGCAATCTTCGGCGGTGACGCTATCGGACATGGAGATTTTTGTCTTCCCCGAGTTGATGTACGCCTTACTGCTAGCCAACTTGATGTCGCCCCGCATCTGGAAATGGCGTGAGGACCCATGGTTTGCCGGATTGGCCAAGATGAAACCCTATCGTCGGATTACCCGGCTCAAGCAATTCATCATGGATCACTATGCCTTCAATCTCGACCTTGATACCTGGGGGTTGACCACCAAAGACCGCGAGATGTCCCGCTTTAGACCCTTTTTGGGGGAGGATACTATTCGTCGGTCCAATGCCCTGTTCGGGTATGAAGGCGATAAATATTATTTCGATATCGATATTCGCAGTCATTTTGGACTGAATAAATATACGACCGATTCAATCCCTTATTGGAAGACGGAAACAGTTGAGGCGATGGATGCCTTTTGCCACAAGGCCGGTTATTCCTCTGGGGCCGGGGAATGTGTTTCTCTGGCAGCGCTTTATGCTGCCGCTTTGTTTATTGTGGCAGGGATCCCCTTAAAAGATATTTTCTTGCTGGCAACGCCCTTACATTCTCAGAACTATATAGATTTGGATGACGGGATCTTGACCAACAACCGGCGGCTGGTGACGAAGAAAATGTGGTGTAATGGGACGGCTCTTTCCGCTCAGGCGCGGCGCGCCTTAGAAAATGAAGAAGTAACGGTGGTGGCCCACGAAACCGGCTGGATTCATGCGGTCTATCCCGAGGCCTCCATTGATCCTAAGGCCTATGCGCGGTTTACCGATAAAGTTAAGGCGTTTCTTGATACGCCCTTGACCGATGAAGTGATGGGTAACTTTTTGCGCCATAAGCGTGATATCCAAAAATGTTTTCAACTGAGAGGGAGTATACATGGGGTTACTCATTATGTTCCTCTGGAGGTGACGTTCCAGTTTGAGGATGAAAGTTCGTACCTTGTCACCGATTCAACCCGGGATGCGCTTTTGGCCGACATTGATATGGATCAGTTTGTGACCGAGCGATTGCCTGGCCGGATCGTATTGAATGATCTTGAGGATTATGTGCGTCGGGAAAAGCCAAATCTCAACTTGCCCGAAGACGCCGCGCGCTTGAAAGCCCAGTTTGATTGTGCCTGTATGGACTCTGCCCGGGCGATAGAGCATCTGATTAAATTTTGTCACGTCGAACTGCGGACTCCGCCGGCGGCCGAGCGCTCATTTGTGGCGGCGACCGGTCAACTAGGCATTACTAAAGAGATGACCCGTGAGGACGTAATTAAGCGGCTAGACTCGCTGCGGGGGACGATGCCAGCGGCAGATCTAGCTTTTTATGCCTATCGGGATATTAATCGCACCGGCCCGACGGCCTTCCTCAAAGCCGCTTTGGAGCGTAATCCGGTGTCTTTGGCGGGGGCAACACCCATGTCGGATGACGAAGTTCTTGCGGTGATCCAGGCGATGCCTTCAGACTCGATTTACGATGAGGCCGGCCGACTCGCTCAGCCGGACGAAGTTTGGAATTTCGGCAGGGGGGATGGTGCGGAGAAGGCGGTCTTACTGGCTGGAATTCTGAGAGCCCGTAAACCCGAAGCCGCTATCAGGATAGAAGTCGCGCCCAATCGAGCTGTTGTCATAATGGGTGCTAATCGGATAGAATTTATCTCAACTAAAGGGCTAATGATTCAGCGATGGGATGTTTGAAAAAGGTTAATTATGGAAAATAGTAATCCATTTTTGTCGGCATCACTCAATCGCAAGTCGCTTTCCTTATCACGCCGGGGCGCTTGGGGGCAAGTCATGGTGGCGTCTACGCTCATCACGATCCTCCCTGCTCTGATGCTTGCTTGGATGTGGAAGTCCCATTTGGATGGGGGCACGCTATCGCCCTTAGCCTTGTGGAGCATCGGCTTCGTCCTCGTTTTCGTGATTGGGTTGGGGTACACCCTTTTATTCAAATACCCCGTCAGTATTGTTCGCTTAAGGTTCTATTTAAGCACCATCGCCAATGGGGGAGTCCCCGATCAAATTATCCTTTCGGAAGACGAGGATGATTTGGCGGCCGTGCAGCACTACATGGAGCGCATCGTTAAAATGGCGGAAGATCGGATCCAGATGATTGAGAAACGCCATGAGGTTGAACTGGAGGCGGAGCGCCAGCGGGTGATGGTGGAAAGTATTGGTGCTATGTGCCACCATGTCGGGCAACCTGCCACCGTCATGAGCATGTGTCTCTATCGGCTAAAAAACAATCCACCGCCTCAGGACGTTGCCGTTATTCTGGCCGAATGTGAAACCGCTTTTGATTCCATGGCCGACATTCTCGACCACCTTCGCGACACGGCGAGATACTCCTCTGAACCCTACTTGCTCCAGCCACAAAAGACCACTGGCAAGACTTTAGCCAGGATCATCAAAGTCTAATCGCCGCCAGGTTCCTTATTGAATCAGCGTCATGACCACTAGGAGGATGCTGATAGAGGCCGTAACAATCGCACCACCCCAGGCGACAATGTTAAACCACCGGCTATTCGTATGGGCGCCCATGATGGTTTTGTCGCTAGTGATCCGTAGCATGAAAAAGATGATGACTGGCAGCAGGATCCCGTTAATAACCTGCGAGAAGATCATGATAGGAATCAGCATGACCTTGCTGGCGGCAAGGGCTACGGCCGCTCCTACAAACAGGACCAAGGTGTACAGGGAGTAATAGTGCGGCGCTTCTGTAAATTTTCGATTCACACCGCGTTCCCATCCCATGGCTTCACAAATACTAGTGGACGTTGAGATCGGCAGAATGGCCGCACCGAAAAGTGAAGCGGTCATTAGCCCGAAAGCGAACAATCCCGCGCAATATTTTCCGGCGACCGGTTTCAATGCCATGGCCGCGTCACCCGCGTCGGTGATCGAAATTCCGTTTTTATGAAGGGTTGCGGCGCAGGCCAGCATGATGAAATAGCAGACGATCGTTACGACAATGGCGCCGGCGATCGTATCCCACTGCGAATATCGATAATGTTTGAGAGGAATCCCTTTTTCCACCACGCTGGCTTGCTGATAAAATTGCATCCAAGGCGCGATGGTGGTCCCCACGATCCCTACGATCATATAGAGGACATCTGAGTCCCACTGAGTGTTTGGGACAACACTTCCGTGAACCGCTTCTTTCCAGTCGGGTTCGGCCAGAAACCCTGAGATGAGATAAGAGACATAGAATGCGCAGGCGACGAAGAAAACGCGCTCAATCGTGCGGTAGGATCCTTTGATCACCATGTGCCACAACAAGAAGGCGCCCATGGGAACAGCCCACCAGCGGTGAAGGCCGAAAATCTCTGCGCTAGCCGCCAGACCAGCAAAATCGGCGATAACATTACCGAGATTGGTGAAAAACAACGCAATCATGAGGTAGAAGGAGATGCCCAATCCGAACCGCTCGCGGATCAGGGCGGATAGCCCTTTTCCGGTGACTACCCCCATGCGGCTGCACATTTCTTGAACCAGGACCAGCAGGAAACAGGTGGGGGCCAGAACCCATAAAAGGGAATAACCGTACTTGGCGCCTGCAACGGAATAGGTTGCAATACCGCCCGCATCGTTATCCACATTGGCGGTAATGATGCCCGGCCCCACCACGAGCGCAAAGAGGGTCAAATGCGCTTTCCATTTTTTCAACAAATTCATAAGGGTCTCGTCAGTCGTTTAAGAAATCAGATAGATGGGACAGAACGCTATCGTAGCAAACCACACCCTGGAAGGTTCCGTCTTCGTTGACCACGGGGATGGCGTGAAATCCGTATTTGGCAAATTCTCGCGCCACGTCCTTCAAGCGTGTTTTCGGGGTTACGGTGATGAGTTCCTTAGACATGATATTGCCGAGTGTCGTGTCAGGAGGGGCGCGAAATAATTCCCGAAGGCTTAGTACGCCTTTTAATATCCGGTCAGGATCGATCACGTAGATGAGACTGTAGACCTCGACCTCTTCGGTCAATTTCGGGATACGTTCCAGCATCGAGGACACGGTATCGCTGGGTTGCGCCTCAATGCAATTGGAGTCCATGACGCCGCCTGCGCTTTCCTCCTTGTGGGACAGCAGGGTCTGAACTTCGGAAGCAGCATCGCCTTCCATGCGGTTGATAATATTCTGGGCATCCGGACCGAGATCGCGTAACACCTCAGCGGCCTCATCTGAAGGCATTTCTTCAAGAATATCGGCGACCCGGCCGGGCTCACCCTGGGAAACCAACGTCCGTTGGAATTCAGGCGTCACTTCTTCCAAAGCATCCGCGGCGGTTTCGACGGTCAATGAATTGAAGAGCGCGTGCCGGTCTTTGACACCCAGTTGCTCCAGAATGTCGGCCAGTTCAGCGGGGTGAATAGCGGCAAGCCGCTCGGAGAGTTTGTCGACCTTGAGCCCACCACGAACGCCCCCGGGCGACATCACCTGAATGTGACGCCACGTGACGAAGCTATCCTGAATGGTGTAATCAAAAAGCCATTGAGTGAGGAAGTTTACGGCCCGTTCAAACTTAAGCCTCCGGAGAATGCCGCGAAGCCCGATTTCCACATGCCCGAAAATCAGCTTGTTATCCGAGTAGATCAAATGAACGTCGTTAACGCGTAATACTTGGGCTCCGGATACATCCACGACCTGATCATCTAGAACATCCCGGCGCGCCCAGAAATCAGCGGGTGGGGCAGGTTCCGTGGTCCGACAAACCACGGTTTCAGACAGGGTCATGGTTTTGATGGAACTCCAAGGCAAGAACTGGTGTGCTCGACCTTTGCGGGGGGAAATCTCCAGCGCATTGGCAAGAGGATAGGCGGTCATTGTTGAGCCGCCGATATCGTATAAGCGTGCGAACGGTTTGCTCTCGGCTTCATAGCGAATCGGACAGCCAAGCAAGTCCGAAAGGTTATAAAAAACTACCGCAGGCATGGTGTCGGTTGCCGGGATCTCTTTAGGGTGTCCCCTGCCTGTTACCAGATTATGAATAATTGTTTGGGATTTTTCCATAACGATGAAGTGAGGATGCTACGGGAGCGCATATTTTGAAACAAGTGCAAAGTCGATTTTGACGAAAAATAGTGAACCCGGAATCGAGTTGCACACGGGGATCGAATAAGTAATATTCCTGAAGCCATTTTTGCAACACTGTGCAGCGCCGGAACAAGAAACTCTGATGATCGCTTTAGTTGAACAATTTTTAGATCATATTTCGTTTGAATGCGGGCTAAGCCCGAAAACTCGCGAAGCCTATGGAAGTGATTTGTCGGATTTTTCCCGATTTTCACAAGCCGCCGGTGTTCATGCACCCCGAGACGTTACGCGCAAGCTCCTGTTGGGTTACCTGGAGCATGAGCGGGATCGGGGGCTCGCTATGAATTCCATTGCCCGGCGCTTGGTGGCAATTAAAGTTTTTTTTCGATATTTGGTTCAGGAGGGGCTGCTCGAAAAAGATGTGACGGCGGTGATGGAGTCGCCGCGGTTATGGAAAGTCCTGCCGTCCACTCTGTCAATAAAGGAAGTGGATGCCCTCCTGCGCGCGGTGATTGGCGACGACGCCATGGCCTTACGTGATCGGGCTATGATGGAGCTTCTTTATGCGTCCGGGCTTCGGGTCTCGGAGCTTGCCAATTTAACGCTGGAGGATTTGCACCTCGAAAGCGGCTATCTTCGTTGTTTGGGGAAGGGAAATAAGATGCGGGTGACCCCGGTGGGGGGAACGGCGCGCGCGGCCATCGAGCGCTATTTCAAGGAGGCGCGCCCGAAGTTTGCAAAGAACCCGGCCGTACGACAGGTCTTTCTGACGCGGCGCGGGACAGGCTTCAGCCGCAAGACGATCTGGAAACAGATCAAGCTCTTCGCTAAGCGGGCGGGAATTACCAAGGAGGTGTCGCCGCACACCATGCGCCACTCCTTTGCCACACATTTGCTGGCCAACGGGGCGCCGTTGCGTATGATTCAAGAAATGTTAGGGCATGCTGACATAGCGACCACTCAAGTGTATACGCATGTGGATCAGAACCGGTTGAAATCGGTTCATCAACAATTTCATCCGAGAGCATAGGGAGAAGAGGCGAGATATGATATTAGGCTTAAGGCGTCCGAATCCGTATCGTGAGCTGGAAAAACGGCTGGGTTACAAATTTAATGACCGTGAACTTTTGGAAATGGCATTACTCCATCGCTCCTACCGCTATGAGGTCAAGGATGTGGCCACCGACAATCAGCGGCTCGAATTTTTGGGCGATGCGGTTGCAGGTTTCCTAGTCGCCGCGCATCTCTATCGAATCCATTGTGATGGAGATGAGGGAGTACTAACCGAAATGCGGAGTCGGGTGACGAGCGGCAAGGCCATGGCGGGTGTGGCGCGCGATATCCAGTTGGGTGATTTCATAAGGCTGGGAAAAGGGGAGGAAATGGCGGGCGGCCGCAAACGTGAAGCTCTGCTCGCCGATGGGTTGGAAGCGGTCATTGGCGCCGCATATTTGGATGGGGGCGTTAAGGCAGCAGAAAAAATTGTCGCCAAAGTACTGATCCCTTTGCTTGGCACAAAGCCCAGTGAGGAATGGATGGACAATCCCAAAGGGAAACTTCAAGAGTTGTCTCAAGGGCTTTATAGCCGAGGACCTGAATACCGCTGTATTTCAGAAGAGGGGCCGGCGCACCGGAAGATCTTTGTCGTACAGGCGATTGTAGGCGGGGCGCGACTAGGCGAGGGGACCGGCCCTAGCAAGCGTGCCGCCGAGACGGAGGCCGCTATGGTGGGTGTCCGCAAATTGCTTGCGGGACGATAGCCGCTGGTTT
Organism: Kiritimatiellia bacterium; assembly: GCA_038330175.1. GTDB lineage: Bacteria > Verrucomicrobiota > Kiritimatiellia > CAIKKV01 > CAITUY01 > JAABPW01. Next base: position 1,814 of record JBBQNS010000012.1, on the reverse strand, counting down.
ACTTCCCGCGAAGTGCCCTGGCCGCTTCGCGCAACATGCGTTCGGTGGTTTCCCAGCCCACGCATTCATCGGTCACGGAAACCCCGTGCCGCAATTCATTGAGATTCTTAGGGATGGCCTGGCTCCCCTCGCACAAATTGCTCTCAACCAGCATTCCGATGATGGCTTTATTGCCCGCTATGCGTTGGGCTAGAACCGAGTTCCAGACCTTTTCTTGAGCTGCAAAACTTTTGCCAGAATTACCGTGGCTGCAATCCACCATGATTGTAGGGTTCAAGCCTCCAGCGGTCATCCGCTCACAGGCATCCCGGATCCCTTCAACTTCGTAATTCGGGCCTGATTTTGCGCCCCTGAGAACTAGGTGGCCGCATTCATTGCCGTTGGTGCGGACAATCGCAATATGGCCATCCTCATCAATGCCTAAAAAGCTATGGGGGTGCCGCGCGGCGTCCATGGCGTCGACCGCCACTTGAACGTTGCCGTCGGTGCGATTCTTGAAGCCGATCGGCATGGAGAGTCCGCTGGCCATTTGGCGGTGAGTTTGGGATTCCGTGGTTCGAGCCCCGATAGCGACCCAACTGACCAGGTCGGCGGTGTATTGGGGGACGATCGGATCCAGCATTTCGGTCGCGGTGGGCAGTCCCATCTCATTGATTATCAATAGCATGCGACGCGCTAAACGTAGGCCGCAGGCGATATCAGCGGAGCCGTCCATGTGGGGGTCATAGATCAGGCCTTTCCACCCAATGGTGGTGCGAGGTTTCTCGAAATAGACCCGCATGAGAATGAAGAGGTCCTGTTCAAGTTCCTGGCGGAGAACGGCCAGTTTGGCGGCATATTCCAGCGCCGCCGCAGGATCGTGAATGGAGCAGGGGCCTATCACCACCAGCAAGCGGGAATCTTTGCCCGCTAGAATATCGCGGATCGTCTGGCGTGCGGAAAGAACAGTGCTGAGGCTGGTGGTTGATGTCGAAAGTTCCTGCTTCAAGAGGTGAGGCGTTACCAGCGGAATGATTTCGAGGACATTAATGTTTTCGGCTCGAGCCGGGGGTGTAGGCGTAGTGGTCATGGAGGGTTACATTTCATGAAGAGTGGGGTCGCGCTGTGGGGCTGGGCGGGGGACGGCTTTACGGGTCCCTTTTTTACCTTTGTCGGGCATGATGAAAGGATCTTCCTTTTCAAGACGGTCGCCAAGCTCAGCCTCGATTTCATCCGGACTTTCGCCGGCCTCCAGCCGATTCAAGGCCTCCTGCATTCCTGAGCCCATTTTCATGCCGGTCATTTCGGAAAATTTGCGCATGAGGTTGGCGGCCTGCCGGGGATCTTCTTCGCTCATGCCATCGGCTTCGCGCGCAAGGGCGTCCATAGCCCGTTCCATTTTAGATTCATCCATGGGCATATCGGGTTCTCCCCCGGCGGGGGCTTCCTTGGCTCTGCCGGTGTGGGCGAACACCGAGACTTGCTTCTCCAGTTTGATTCGCTTGCAGTGGGGACAATGGGGGGGCTTGTCGGGCTGAATGGTGCGCGACAGGAAGTTATAGATCGTATTGCACTTATGGCAGTAAAACTCGTAAATAGGCATAACACGCTCTCCGAATATCCCCTAAAATTAAGGAGGTATGGCCAAGATGTCAATCTTCATGGCAGCACCCGGGAGCTGAGTCCTGAGGCGAGGGGGCGCATCTCCGATCTTTGGCATTTAAGCAGCCCATAAAGACTGAAGTTCCCTGTTCTGGCAACGAATGGCAACTGCGATTAAGCACGCAAAGCCTGATTGCGACCAGAATTGACCCCGCCGTTTAAAGCGATTTTGG
>JBBQNS010000011.1:0-52640 GCA_038330175.1 Kiritimatiellia bacterium | reverse complement strand
TGCCGCCCTGAATACTTCTACTTGGAAAAGAAAACTGCCGCTCACGTCACTTGCCCAATGGATCCCTTTTCATGAGCGCAGGCGGGTCCATTTAGGTGAGCGCTATAGGCAAGAGCCTCAATTATTTATGCAAGGCTGTGGCTTCTTCGAAAGTTTGGGACTTCTTTTGAAAATAAAGGCCCAGATAATTAAAGGTGGCGCTCCTGCAAAAAAGAGTAATTGAAGCAGCGAAGGGCTTTCAATCGCTGGAGTTGCGCTGTGAATAATATTCCAAGCGATCAAAAGGAGCGCTAGCCATAAAATAGCAAAATTCACCATCTGGTATTGAATGGGCTTAATCCATTGATAGCTCTTATGCCGTTTCTTGGAAAATGGCCAGAGAATAGAACATCCATTGAAACCCCATTGATCGATAAAAACATGTAACGCATAGCTACTGCCGGCAATCGCACCAGCGGTCAGACCCCAGAAGGCGGTTGCTAAAACGCTGATCGTGAGAGTGGCGATAAGGCTATGGCTCCACCGCTGGTCACCTGGTGAGACAACAATATGAACTCGGCCATCTCGATTGGGTGATAATTGAAAGGCAAGCGTTTCAGTGTCAATGGAGAGCGTGTTGGTGTAGTCGGTTATAAAGCTGTAAAGCGTAGGGACCCTGCCGCTAATGGGGTCTGTTCCGATAGTGATTACCGATATTTTCCGGTTTGTGCAGTCAAAGTGGATCGTATAAGGGATCCATAGGCCTGGACCAATAGGCATAGGATAACACGCAATATTGATGGTTTTCTTGGAGTTGTGTGATTGCGAAATTGCATGGGCAAGTGCTTCCGCAATCAAGTGCGGGGCTGGCGCATCAGGAGGGGACACGACGTGTATGTCCGGCTTGTGCAGAGAGGTTGACACCCAGCGGTCTAAGGTGTCAGGTAAAAGTGTGCAGATCGCGCCGAGCAAGAGAGGGATGGGGTTGCTCTCCTTAGCTGCCTGCAGCGCTGCGGGAAAGCATGAGGCCAAGGCGAGTCCAGCGGTAAATCGGGATAACGTTTTAATAAGAATGACTTTTTTTCGGTAATCTGAAGTTCATGCGAGTTATTTATACAGCATTCTATATATTAATTATATAATTAAAGCAATTTTCAGTGTAGGGACGCCCCATGCCCGTCGAAAAATCTAGTGTAGCGTCTCGCAACCTTCCCTAATCCTTGCCTAAGCAATCTGATGTCTCTCTGAGATCTCCAATACACCCTGTATTCACGCGGCTCAGCAAGCTTCGCCCTCCAGAAGACTCGTCTCCACCTTGTAGATCATGTCTTCTGGAGGGCGAAGCTTGCTGAGCCGCGTGGGCAGGGCGAATCATACGAGTCCATCGTGGCCGGAACGTCCTTAGGCGAGGATTTGGGTCTGTGTTCGGAGGTTATCCGAGGCGGCATGATTTATCCTGTGCATCTATGTAAATTACTATATATAGATGCTTAATATATTGACAACCACAACATATTGTATCAATGTCTCAGTTTTTCACAAGGAAGCCTAAATGAAAACCCCACGTAAAACACCCGCTGATTCATCAACTGCAACCCTCAATCTCACGGAAAACGGCATCGCCGTTCTCAAAGCACGCTATCTTCGTCGGAATGAAAAAGGCGAGGTTATTGAAACCCCGCAAGACCTGATTCGTCGCGTGGCCGCCGCCGTCGCGCTGGCCGAGAAAGGGTATGGGGCGGATGAGGCCCGAGTTGAAGCCGTCACCCAAGATTTCTGCCGCATGATGGCCGATGGCACGTTCATGCCGAATTCGCCAACCCTCATGAATGCCGGGCGCGAGTTCGGAATGCTGTCCGCCTGTTTTGTTCTGCCGGTGGAGGACACCATTGACGGCATCTTCTCCAGTATCAAGAACACCGCGCTCATCCAGAAGGCGGGTGGGGGAACGGGTTTCAGTTTCAGCCGGCTTCGCCCGAAGAATGATCGCGTCGCCTCCAGCAGCGGCACCACGTCGGGTCCCATCTCGTTCATGAAGGTGTTCGCCAAGGCCACCGATGCTATCCAGCAGGGTGCCTTCCGCCGCGGTGCCAACATGGGTATTATGCGGATCAATCATCCGGACATCATTGATTTCATCAACGTGAAACAGGACTTGGGCGAACTCACCAATTTCAATCTCTCTGTCGGCATCACAGAACCGTTCATGCAGCAGGTCATAACCCATCCCGCCGCCGAGCACATTGTGCGCAATCCTCGCAGCGGAGTGGAGTCTAAACTGCCCAAGGCGGATGGTTCACCCTGGACGGTCGGCGAACTGTTCGACTTGATTATCGAGCGGGCCTGGCGAACCGGTGAGCCGGGTGTGGTGTTCCTTGATCGCATCAATGAGGATAACCCCACGCCGCATATCGGCGAGATTGAGGCGACCAATCCCTGCGGCGAACAGCCCCTGTTACCCTATGAGAGTTGCAACCTGGGCAGCATCAATCTGGCCAAGTTCGTCCCGACAGGGTTCTGTGGGGCAGGTTTCGATTTCGATGCCTTCGGAAAAGTGATTCATCTGTCCATGCGTTTCCTCGACAATGTCATTGATGTCAACCGCTATCCCATTCCTGAGACCGCCGAAATCAGCAGGAACAACCGCAAGCTCGGACTGGGCGTCATGGGCTTTGCCGATGCCCTGTTCGCGCTGGGTATTCCCTACGACAGTGAGGAGGGCGTGGCCTTCGCCGAGAAAGTGATGCAGTTCCTGAATGACGAATCGCACCGGGCTTCCGAGGCGCTTGCTGCTGAACGCGGGGTGTTCCCGAACTGGAAAGGCAGCATTTGGGAACCACGCGGGCTCAAGATGCGCAATGCTGCCACCACGACCGTGGCGCCCACCGGAACCATCAGCATCATCGCCAATTGTTCCGGCGGCATCGAGCCGCTGTTCTCCCTTGTCTTTTTCCGGAACGTGATGGAAGGGCAACGACTGCTGGAAGTGAATAGCCCATTCGAGAAGGTCGCCAAGGCACGGGGATTCTACAGCAAAAAACTCATGGAGCAGATTGCCCAAAAGGGCTCTATCAGGGAGATGAAGGACGTTCCTGAGGATGTCCGGCGCGTCTATTGCACTGCCCATGATATCGCGCCCGACTGGCACATTCGCATGCAGGCGGCCTTCCAGAAGCATTGCGACGCCTCAATCTCCAAAACCATCAACTTCCCTCATGAGGCGACAGTTGAGGATGTACGCAAAATCTACTTGCTGGCCTATGAGCACCGTTGCAAAGGAGTGACCGTCTATCGTGATGGCTGCCGGCAGAACCAACCGATGGCGCTTGCCGACAAGAAGGCCGCAGAAAAGGAGCAGGACAAGACACGGGAACCCATTCGTCCGATGCCGCTCCCAGAGATCATGTCGGCCATCCGTCTGAAGCAGGTGACCCCCTTCGGTAACATGCATATCAAGATCGTGGTGGACCCCATCGCCCAGCGTGAATACGAGATCTTTGCCCAGTTAGGGAAGGGGGGCGACATTGCCTGCTCCGATCTGGAAGGCATGTGTCGGCTGATTTCCCTGTACCTGCGCGTCAATGGCTCGCTGGATGACATCGTGGCACAGTTGGATGGTATCGGCTCCAGTCTGTCGGTGCCGACTAAGGACGGGCGGATCGCCTCGCTGGCAGACGGTTTATCCAAGGCCATTCAGAAGTATCAGCGTGCCAAAGCGGTTGCCGGCCTTCATTCCCTGCTGTTAGGAAAGACTGACCTTTCCGCAATTGGGCGTGGGACAAAAGCCGAGTCGATCCCGGCACTCGGATCCTCGAATTCTGGTGAACTCAATGAGTTCAAGATCCGTTGCCCGGAATGCGGCGGGGCGATCATCTTTGAAGAAGGATGTGCGAAGTGCCATGGGTGTGGCTTTTCACAGTGCTGAGCCACTTTTAACGCAAGTATAATTTCAGCAAGTTGGCCTATGCTTAGGACCAATCAATGAGCCTCTTGCAAAACTCAAGCGTTTGCGCGACAAGATCATCCAAGGGATGATGGCTTTTAAAGAGCAGTTCAAATTGGAAACGGCTGAGTTTGATGCCAAACACAGAAAAACGAATCACTTGATGACATCTTTGCTCACGACCGCACTCGGCAGGGTGAACATATCCGGCCAGATTTTTCGGCCGGGGTAGATGCTGGTATGAATCCCCGTATGGACGCGATCTCCCATCACGCATCCGAATTTACGCCGCTGCGTATCCACTAGACGCCCCTCGATAATGGATTTGTGCGCGTGGCCATCGTGTCGGAAATTTGAAGTAATGGTGCCTGCCCCGAAGTTCACGTCTTCTGCGATAATGGAATCCCCGCAATAGCTGAGATGCCCAATCGCGGTACGATTCATGACAATGGAATTTTTGATTTCCACAGCCTGTCCGATGTGACAGTTGTTCCCGATACTGGTGCTTCCTCGGAGGTAGCAGTTGGGGCCGATCTTGCAGTCTTTACCGATGACCACTGTCCCTTCAACATACACCCCAGGCAAAATGACCGAACCTTCGCCCAGAAGCAGGGTCCCATCGTTATGGACACCCGGTAAAATCCGTGACCCATTATTTAGTGAAATAGAGGCTGTGATGGGCCCCGCTGGAACGGCCGCCCCTTTCAGGCGATAATCGGCAATATTTTCGAGGATGATTTCGTTGAGTCGTAGGATGTCCCAGGGATAGGCAATCAAAAGGGTGGCGTCGTCCACGGGAATGGAGGGGGCCTTAAGGACCGCATTGGCCGATTCGCCGGTCCAGGCAAGAATGGTGCCTGTTTTATCGCGAACCGCAACGGTGCCATGGGTCTGCAGGAGTTCGGCGAGTACCGTTTTTGATAACCAAGCATCACCTCGGATAAAAAGGGTACGGTCATCCGCGGTAGTAGGGGGCCCAAAGCCGGCATCTTTAACAAGTTCCTGTTGGAGTTCGATAAGGGGCCGATTTCCCACACGGCAGGCTGACAAGGGCCGTGTCGATGTAAGCGGGAAACAGGTTTCAGGACTTTCGGCATCAAGAATAACGGCTTTCATGTTTCCAGTTCCTTCCGCACCACGGCGCTCAACATTTCAATCCAATGTGTGACCTGTTGGGCCTGGCGTGCCTCAACCAAAATCCGAATTTTGGGCTCCGTACCGGAGTAACGGACAATCAGACGCCCTTCATTTCCCAGATCACGGGTGCAGTCATCCATCGTTTTCATGAGATGGGGAATGGTTTCAAGTGGCTTGCGATTTTTGACTTTAATGCTGAGGAGTTGCTGGGGGTACTCGTTCATACATTCTGCTAATTGCGCTAGGGTGGCGCCCTGGCGCCGCATTAAGCGAAGCACTTGGAGCGCAGTGATGATGCCATCGCCTGTAGTGGCATAGTCCATCAGGATGACATGCCCGCTTTTCTCGCCGCCGACATTGGCGCCGGTTTTTCGCATGCGGTCAATGACCAGGCGATCACCCACGTCCGTGATATCCAGCTGGATGCCGACCTTTTTCATGGCCTCGTGGAGCCCCATGTTACTCATGGTGGTGGTCACCAATGTGTTTTTGTTGAGCAGCCCACGGCCTTTGAAATCGAGGGCGCACATGGCCAAGATCCTGTCCCCGTCCACGACATTACCCTGAGCATCGCAGAAGATCACACGATCCGCATCGCCATCAAAGGCAATGCCAATATCGGCTTGGTTTTTGAGTACGGTTTGAGCCACGACTTCCGGATGCGTCGCCCCGCAGAGATTGTTGATATTGTAGCCATCCGGCTCAACAAACGTCTTGGTCACTTTGGCGCCCAGTTCCTTCAGGATCAAGGGAGCGATAAAGTAGGCCGCCCCATTGGCACAATCCACAACGATCTTAAGGTCATCAAAGTTTTCATTCTTGATCGTGCTCTTGGCGAATTCGATATAACGTCCCCGCGCATCATCGATGCGATAGGCTTTGCCCATCTGGTCGCTGCTGATGTGGTCGCTGCTTAATTCGCCGGAAGCGATGTGATTGGTAATGTCGGCTTCAATGGTATCCGAGATTTTAAAGCCGTCATTGCCAAAAATCTTGATTCCGTTATCGTCGAAAGGATTATGCGAGGCGGTGAGCATGATGCCCACATCGGCAGCCATTGAACGCGTAAGATGCGCCACGGCGGGGGTGGGAACCGGGCCCACCAGCATAACGTCCACGCCCATGGCGACCAGTCCACTAGTCAAGGCGGTTTCCAGCATATAGCCAGAAAGACGGGTATCTTTGCCGATGACCGCTTTACAGGAGCCATGTCCCGTTGCACCCAGCACATGGCCCAGCGCCTTGCCGATTTGCAGGGCAACTTCGGGTGTCACGGGATAGTGGTTGGCTTGTCCACGGATGCCATCGGTTCCAAATAATCGTTCCATTGTGCGCCTTTTTTTGTGCCATACTGCTAATTACGGCGGTGTATCAATGCCGACGTAATATATACCGCTTTATCCGTTGCGTGCAACCCCACAACTGCCAGCGATTAAAGGCTGCGCCGGTTAAGGATCCACTTTTCCAGACTGATAACCGGCAGAATGATGGCGGCAACCAGTGTCGCACGAAGCCAGGACCATAAGTCCAGGCTGGTGCTATGGAATAGTGTTTGCATGAAGGGGATATACGTAAAGGCCACCTGTAATAGGAGCAAAATGATAATTCCAACCCAGATCGTGGGATTACTAAACCAGCCCAGGCTGCCCAATCTATCTCTCAAGCTGCGGCAATGGAGAAGATAGAAAATCTGAAAGAGGGTAATCGTGGTGACCGCCATTGTTTGAGCTTCGGCTAATGCATAGGCGTGGAGTCCGGCCTCAATGCCATCATGGATCCCTCCAACACGGATGGAATATTCCCAGAGGAAAAGGGCACAGGTTCCGGTCGCCATTACCACCGCGACGATCACCGTTCTGAAAATGATGAAGGGCGAGAAAATGGGCGCACTTTTGGGGCGCGGTTTTCGCCTCATGGCAGAGATCTCCAGAACCTCGAAGGCGATGGGGGCGGACAGCGCGACGCTGGCAACCAGATTAATCCACAGGATTTGACTGGGCGCCATGGGGAGCAGTAATTCGGTCCCAAGCCCTAACACCATGACGACCGGGAAAAAGAACATGGCGCTGGCCAGGGTCAGGGCCAAACTCAGGTTGGTGGGCAGGATAAAGGCGAGTGCCTTAACTAAATTATCATAAACGCGGCGGCCCTCCTCCACGGCCGCCGCGATGGAGGCGAAGTTGTCATCTGCCAGCACAACTTTGGCAGCATCTTTAGCTACGGCGGTTCCGGTGATGCCCATGGCAATACCGATATCAGCCCGTTTGAGCGCGGGCGCATCATTCACGCCGTCACCGGTCATAGCCACAACATTGCCATCCGCTTGCAAGGCTTGAACTAGTTTGAGCTTATGTTCAGGAGCCACGCGGGCAAAGACATTGCAGCTTCGGGCTGTGGTGATGAGTTCGGCTTCCGATAGGGAATCCAGTTCGGCGCCCCGCATGGCTTGGTCGCCTGCCTTCAGGATGCCGAGTTCACGTCCAATAGCGGTGGCCGTAACATGGTGGTCGCCGGTAATCATTTTGACCGCTATGCCGGCCCGGCGGCAAACGGCAATAGCTTCGATGGCTTCCTGTCGTGGGGGATCAATCATTCCCATCAGGCCTAGCAGGGAAAAGCCCGAAGCCGCCCATTCAGGCGTCAGTTGGGTCATCTCCGGGGTGGGTGTGCGTTTGGCAAAGGCCAGAACCCGCATGCCCTGTTCCGCCAGGGCATTCTGGGCCGCTTGAAGAGAGCGAAGAGAGGTGTCGGAAAGACCACACCGGTCCCAAATCATTTCCGGTGCGCCTTTTAGATAGACCGCATCAATCCCGTCGCCCCGGTTAAGGGTGGCCATGTATTTGGTTTCTGATTCAAAGGGAAGGACGTCCATTCGGGAGTGACGTTGACGCATCTCATTGGCCGGTAATCCGACCTTATGGCCGGCCACCACCAGCGCGGCCTCAGTAGGATCACCCGTAATGGTCCATTGCTCATCCATCTGGCGCAGATCGGCATCATTACACAACACACCTGATAGCATAAGCTCTCGCACGGTCGGCGGTAGTTCATGGATGGTTTGCCCGTTGCATTCCAATGAGCCGGTTGGGATATACCCGACGCCCGAGAGTCGATATTCTTTTCCATCACACCACAGGGACTGAACTGTCATTTCGTTTCGTGTCAGCGTGCCGGTTTTGTCGGAACAAATCACGCTCGTGGAGCCGAGCGTCTCCACGGCTGGCAAATGACGGACGACGGCGTGGCGTGAGGCCATCCGCCGAACTCCAATCGCCAGGGCGATGGTGATAATGGCGGGGAGCCCTTCAGGAATGGCCGCCACCGCCAAGGTAATGGCGGTAAGCAAGGCTTCATCGAATTTGGCATTTTTAACAAGGATACCATAGCCGAATAAGATGGTAGACAGACCCAGTACGGCGATGGTGATCCATTTGCTCACCTGGGCCAGCTGTTGGGTTAATGGGGTCACCAACTGTGAAGTCTGATTCAGCAAGGCATTGATGCGCCCCAATTCCGTCTGATTCCCTGTGGCGACCACCAGCCCCGTAGCGGTCCCTTGTGTTACGACGGTGCCGCCATAGACCATGCATAAACGATCCCCCAGTACGGCCTCAACGGCAACCGGACGCTGATCTTTAAGAGTGGGGACCGATTCCCCGGTCAGTGCCGATTCATCTACGCGCAGATTTTTCACCTGCAAAAGCCGTAGGTCGGCGGGGACGCGATCACCGCCTGTCAGTTGCACGATATCTCCGGGCACCAGTTCTGTAGCCGGCAAGGTGTTAATACGCCCCTCCCGCAGGACGGTGGCGTTTTCGGGGACCATAGCCGAAAGGGCGGCAATGGCTTTTCCTGCCCGATGTTCCTGAATAAAGCCAATAATGCCGTTAATGACAACCGCACCGAACACGACCCCTGAATCGGTAAACTTGCGGAGCAATACAGCCACGATGCCGGCCCCAATCAGCATCCATGAAATGGGGTTATTGATTTGACGCCAAGCTAGCGTAAACGGGCCATCAACCTTGGATTGAGCCAACACGTTGCGCCCATATTGCTTCAGGCGTTCTGCAGCCACCGCCGGGATCAAGCCTTGGGGGCTACTGGCTAGGGAGTTTAATACAATTTCGCTGTTTTGCGCATGCCAGTTTGCAGGAGCGTTGTTAACAGGGTCTGTTTCAATGGGTTTCATGGCGGAGATCCTTTTCTCTTAGTGCCCGTCAATAAATAATCTATTCAATTTATGCGATCCTATTGTTCCGTAGTCAAGAACCCACCCCTAACCCCTCCGAGGAGGGGATCTAAATCTGGCTCCCCTCCTCGGAGGGGTTAGGGGTGGGTGAATTTTGTTTTGTACATGATATTTATCAACGCGCTCTTAAAGGCGTGATCGACGAGCCAAATAATTTAAAATTGCATAAACGGGTTGGTTCGCTTTTCCTGGCCGATGGTCGTTTGGGGACCATGGCCTGGATAAACGACGGTATCATCCGGAAGTTTGGCGAGGCGAGCTAGCGATTTAGCCATCACTTTTTCATCGCTTCCATCCAGATCAGTTCGACCCACCGTTCCCATGAACAGGGTGTCACCGGTAAAAATCACTTTTTCAGACGGAAAATAAAAGCAGACCCCGCCCGGGGAATGGCCCGGGGTAACAAGGACCTCGTAGTGAAGTCCGGCATCATCGAAAATTTGTCCATCGGTTAAAAGGCGTTCAATCTTTTTAGGCCGCTCGGGGCTATCGTAATAAGGAAGTGCCTGATTGAGATGGCTGAATGCCCACGCTTCATCCAGGGGGTGAATAGCAACAGGGGCAGGGAAAGACCGTGTCATCTCCGCCAGACCTGAAACATGATCCATGTGCCCATGAGTGATCAGGTAAGCGGCTACGGTGAGTTTATTCTGCCGCAAGGTGACGGCAATGATTCCTGCATCATCACCGGGATCAATAACCAGCGCTTGTTGGGTAGCAGAGACCGCAAGATAGCAGTTAACCTGAAACGTGCCCACTGAGATAGGAATGACCTTCATGAGTTCACCAGGCTGGTGATCGTCACTTCCTGTTCGGAGCGATCGATCAGAGTTTTGATTCTTACGGTTCCCTTGATGATGTCATCCGGGCCAATAAAGATCCCACGCTGAAATCCAGCTTTTCCCGTGCGGCCGAAAAAGTGTTTTGGTTTTTCGGCATGCAGTGAAACATCGACGTTCGCGCCGCCTTGTCGCAAGGTGCGTGCAATCTGAATGGCGGTGTCGCGCTGTGCCTCTTCCATATAGGAAACCGACAAATCTTTTCCGGCGGTCGGGTGGGGTGCTTTCCCTTTTTCGGCCAGTAATTCGGCAATGACGACGTCACCGAATCCTAGTCCCACGGCGGTCATGGGTTTGCCACCCAAATCACCCAGCAGGTTGTCATAGCGGCCCCCGCCGAAGATGGCGCGAAGGCTTTTTCCCGTGTCGAACCCTTCAAATACAATACCTGTATAATAACCGAGGCCGCGGATAACGGAGATATCAAACTCCACCATGTCACTGGCGCCATAGAGCTTCATGATCTCAAAGAAGCTCAAGAAATGATCAAGTGCAGGAGTGCGTTCACCGAGGGCCGCGATCACACTGTCGAGCGTGTTCAGCCCGAGCACACGGAAGGCCGCCGCAACGCTTTCTTCGGAAAGACCGTTTTCCCTTAGCAGTTTGGCAATTTCCTCGTCAGGTATCTTTCCGCGTTTATCCAAGGCGAGAAAGAGGGCCGCATGATGTTCACGGGGAATGCCGGACTTGGCAAGGATATCCGAAAGCAAGGCACGGCTGTTGACATGAACCCGCACATCGGTGCTGCCGAGCCCAAGCAATTGCAAAGCCTCAATCGCGGCCATGACCACTTCAGCTTCGGCGACCACGGAAGGTTCGCCCACCACATCCATGTTCCATTGGTAATGTTCACGCTTACGGCCACGGGTCATACGTTCATAACGGAAGCACTGGGCGATGGTGAACCATTTGATCGGGAAAACCAATTCGTTTTGTTTCGCCACAATCATACGGGCGAGGGTGGGCGTCATTTCAGCCCGGAGCGCGAGTTCCCGGTCGCTTTTGTCTTTGAACCAATAAATCTGATCCTGAATTTCCTCGCCGCCTTTGCGTTTGAGAAGTTCCAGACTTTCCACGACGCAGGCGTCGTATTGATCAAATCCAAAACGTCGCGCAGCGGTAGTCCACGCCTCGAAGATGGCGCAACGAACGGCCATATCTTCGGGATAGAAGTCCCGCATGCCGCGCGGGGGAGCAAAACTAATGGATTCCGCCATGGTGTTACTGCTTTAGTACGACGGCTTTCATCTGCTTGCCGGGCTTGAATTTAACGACGCGACGCTCCGGAATGATTACGGTATTTTCCGGCTTATTCGGGTTGCGTCCGATACGAGGTTTACGGATCTTGATCTCGAATACTCCGAAATCGCGGAATTCGATGTTCTCACCTTTAGCCAGACTTTCGGTGATATAATCCAGTGTTTTCTGGATCACGGCAAAAACCTGTAGCTGGGGCAGTTCAACTTCATTGGCAATACGTACGACGAGTTCGCGCTTGGTCATTTTAGTTCTCCTTGAATAATAGTTTCAATAAAAGTTACGGCTTCATCCACAGGGATCATTTGCTTGTCTTTATCAATTCGTCGCTTGATTTCTACGGTTCCTTCAGCCAGTGAACGCTCACTGATGATCGCCCGAATGGGCAGGCCAATCAGGTCGGCATCCTTGAACTTGACGCCAGGCCGCTCGTCCCGGTCATCAAATAAAATCTCGATCCCTTTCGCCTCGAGCGCTTTGATAAGTTCCTCGGCGATACGCATGCTTTCCGTATGACCGGTATTAGGAACTACTACGCAGACTTTGTAAGGTGCCACAGACATGGGCCAGATGATGCCGTTTTCATCATAGCTCTGCTCGATGATGGCCTGCAGGGTTCGGGTGACGCCGATGCCGTAGCAGCCCATGATGCTGATCTGATGATTACCGGCGTCATCCAAAAAGCCTGCGTTGAACAGCTTGCTGTACTTGGTGCCCAGCTTGAAGACGTGTCCAACTTCAATTCCGCGTTTCCCGCGCATCCGGGTGCCGCAGCGGGGACACTTGTCGCCCTCCTTGGCAATCACCAGGTCATGGAATGCGGTAACCGTGAAATCACGTTCCACCAGCACATTAATAAGGTGGCTGTCGTCGGCGTTGGCGCCGGTGATCGCGATGCGGGGCGTCTGGAGTTCCACATCCGCATAGATGGGGATTTTAAGCCCGACAGGACCGGCAAAGCCTACGGGAGCACCGGTAACCTTCTGAATGGTGGCGTCATCCGCTAATTCGAGCTGAGTGGCTTTGAGAATACGCGTGAGTTTATGCTCATTGAGTTCGCGATGACCTGCGACCAATACAGCAATCGGCTGGCCATCGGCGACATAAATCAGCGTTTTGATTAAGTCCCAGGGTTTTACCTTAAGGAAGGTGGAGACTTCCTCAATCGTCCGCATACCGGGGGTTGCTACAACCGTTGGCAATTGATCCGTAGTGGAGGTTTTGACGGCCGGGGTCTTCCGTTCAGCACGCTCCAGATTGGCTGCATAGGCGCAGGCTTCGCATTCGACGATGCCATCTTCACCTGAGTCGGCCAGCACCATGAATTCGTGCGAAAAATCTCCGCCAATGGCGCCGGTGTCTGCTTCCACCACCTTAGTGCGCAGCCCGCAGCGGCCAAAGATCCGGACATAGGCGTCATACATGGCCTGATAGCTGACATCGGCGGCTTCCCAGCTGACATCAAAACTATACGCGTCCTTCATACTGAATTCCTTGGCGCGCATCAGGCCGAAGCGGGGGCGGATCTCGTCCCGGAATTTCGTCTGAATCTGATAAAACGTTTTGGGAAGTTGGCGATAGGAATTGATTTGCCGTGCGGCCAGATCGGTAATGACCTCTTCATGGGTCGGGCCCAGCACCATGTCGCGCTGTTGCCGGTCTTTGATCTTGAACATGGAGTCGCGAAGCACGGCATAGCGTCCGGAAGTCTCCCAGATTTCGCGGGGCTGAAGGGCTGGCATCAGGACTTCCAGAGCTCCGGCTCGATCCATTTCCTCGCGGACGATACGTTCCACGTTCCGCAATGCCTTGAGGCCGAGAGGGAGGAACGTATAGAGCCCGCCGCCGAGTTTCATGATTAAGCCAGCGCGCATCATGAGTTTGTGGCTTGGGATTTCTGCATCCTGGGGTGCATCCCGCAGGGTCGGTATCAAAGACTGTGTCCAACGCATAAAAATGATTTCCTTTGTGACGAATGAAACGGGCGCATTTGACACAAAGAGAACAGGTTATGCAAGAAAATTGCATTTAATCGCAGTGGCCATCCACGCATCTTCGCCTAAACAATCTGATGTCGCCCTGAGATCTCTAATACACCCAGTATTCACGCGGCTCAGCAAGCTTCGCCCTCCAGAAGACATGATCTATAAGGGCGAGATGATTCTTCTGGAGGGCGAAGCTTGCTGAGCCGCGTGGGCAGGATGAATCAGGCGAGCCCATCGTGGTCGGAACGTCCTTACCGTTGATAAATCGGGAGTTGGCGGTAGGACACGCTGAGGGAGAGGATTGCCATGCTGGTGCAATAGGAACTGTCATTTTCATGTCCACCTGGCACAGGCCATGACCCATTTTCCAATTGGGTGGTAAGCACCCGGTTATAAAGGAGTGGGGCAAAGGCTTCCCATTCCGCTCCACCGAGTTGGAACATTCCATTCGTTATGTAGTACATGGCATAGTAGGCGCTGGTTTCACCCTGAAACGTTTGATTTTTTTTGAATGCTTCTAAAATATATTGGCCGGCCTTAAGCGTGACTTCGTCGCGGTGCCGTCCGGCAAGTTCCAGACAGAGCAGGCCAATGCCGGTGCGCGCCAGATTCGGGCCGCCGCCGGGCTGGTAGGCGAACCCGTTCCCCGGGGTTCGGCAACGCAGAATATATTTAACAGCCTTTTCAATAGCTTCCTTCGGAACGGGCGCTCCGTTGTTTCGGGCCGACCGTAAGGCCGCCAGGGCCCAGCCTGAATGCGAGATGTCGCTGTCACTATCGGTGGGCGAATAGCGCCACCCCCCGATTTTGTCTTCCGTTTTATTAACATCCTGGGCATCCAGAGTGACGCGGATGGCCCTCGGCAAGGCGACGTCAATCAGCGCCTGCCGCTCAGGATCCACCATACCTGAGGCCTCTGAGAGCATGAGGCAGGCGATGTTGTGGCTATACATCTGGCCACGCCCGCCCATCATGGCGCCTTTGGCGTCTGGAGTGGTGAGAATAAAATCAATGCCGCGGTTGATCACGTCGCCATACGGGGGGAGGCCCGGGGTATAGCCTCGGGCCAGAAAGGCCATAACGGCTAACGCCGTAATCGCAGGCGTATTAGGCTCGCCAATGGACCCATTCTTGGCTTGGGCTTTGGCGAGGAAGGTGAGGCCTCGATCCACGGCGTCGTCGAATGCCCGCTGGTATTTCACGTCTTCAATAACGGATGAGGCGGCGTTGCCTGGAATTGTGCACAGCTGGTTCAGTAGGATCGTCCCTAATAATAGCCCAGTGATTTTCATATTACTCCTGTTCTCCATGGCCAGAAACTTCGTGGAAATATCGTTGAATAATCGGGCGGTACTCTTCGGGCCCCTCGGTGTTGGCTGCCTGTAAGGCATCATTCTTTACTTCACCGTGCAAGCGGAGCCAGTCCTGAAGTTTAAGGCCCATGCGTCGGGTAAAGGAAGGGGCCCCCTCGTTGGCCGGTGACTCATCGTTTCCTCCCACGCCAGTGAGACTTGCCGCTTGCAAGGTGGTCGGTCGTGCGTTGGCGCCTTTGGACTGGGCGTCAGTAGCGGCCTCTTGCGCCGCTTGAGCTAAGTCTGAGGCCGATTGTGCGGCCGTAGCGATTTGAGAATCTTCTGCTGCTTGTCGAGCCGTTTGATAGGCCTGCGCGATGGCCTCCTGTGCCGCCGGTGAGGCAGAGGTCGGGCGATCCGAAGCAGGGGGCGCGGCTTGATAGGCTCCTGCCGTAGTGGTCACCTGCTGGAATTTTGAAGCCGCCTTTTGCAATGACTGGGCTGCACTCTGTTGATTTTGTTGTGCTTGTCCAGCTGCTTGTTGTTGCTCCTGCGACGAGGGCTTACGATCGGTTTCATTTTCCTTAGCCGCCATACCCTGCAGCTTCTTGGCCGCTTGTTCGGACGATTGGTCTGCTTGCGCCATTTCTTGGTCCGCCTGACCCGCTTGAGTTCCGACCTGTGAAGGGGCGAGGACGTCGTTGGCCTGTGCGCGGACTTCATGGGCCTCCTGCGCCAGCTCCTTGACGTCATCACTTAGGAGGTTTTGTTGCGCTTGCAGGGCATTCAGCGGGCGATTGGCAGAGAGGTCACTCATCATAGTCCCCATTTGTTCCTGCTGTTTGGAGAGGTCCTGGGCCTGCTGGGCCAGGCGGGCGAGATCGGCGCGCTTGTCAAGCCGGTTGGGAGTTGTCAATTGGGTGGCATCGCGCAGGCTGCTGGCGAGTTGCTTCATGGCTTGGCTTGCTTCCAGCGCAGACGTGCGGGCATTAGGCAGATCGCCGCGTTGCAAGTCATTGGCGGCTTGTCGGGTTGTTTCTGCCGCGCGGGTAGCCTGTGTAGCGGGTCGAGTAGGCGGGGGTTCTTTGTTTAATTCCCGGGCCAGACTGTCGGTTTTTTCGGCGAGTTCGTTCTGTTGCTCGGTCATTTGTTGCATAAGCGCCGAACGAAGTGTGATTTCGGCGGCTTGTTTTTGGGTGATCAAGCCCGCACCTTCCCGGTGCAGTTCATCTTGTTGTCGGGCCAACTCGTCCAATTTCAGGGCATCCGATTGTTGGCGCGTTCGAGCGGAAATCTCGCTGGCTTCCAGCGCGTCTTCTGCTGCCGCTTGTGCTTTAGTGGTAGCGGAGGCGGCCGCTTTGGCGGTTTCAGCTTGCGCCTGTTCCCTCGCGTGCTTGGAGGTTGCTGAAGCGGCTTTCTGGGCTTGTTCAGCCGTACGGTGTGAGGCTAATTGGGTGGCTCTTGCCGCCTCTTGAGCCTTTTGTGCAAACTGCAGGGAAGCTTGAACGGATTGTTTTGCCTGAAGTGCGGCGTCGCTTGCCATGGCTTCATGATGGCTTGCGGCCAGGGCATTTTGACGGGCGATATCGGCAGCGCGGGTTAATTCCTGTTCATTGGCTTTTCCCCGGGCCTGCTGTGCCTGTTGCTCGGCTTGTTCGGCAACGCGCGTGTTTTTTTGAACCGTTTGCTTTGCCGCGTTCGCCTGTTGATCAACTTGCTGTGCGGCCTGCTTGGTTTGTTCGGCCGACTGCCCGGCGTTCTGTGCCGCTTCCTGTGCCAGAGAACTGGCCTCCTGCGCTTGGTGGGCCGCCTGTTGGGTTGCGGCTTTTGAGGTTGGGTCATCAGGTTTGGGATTGCCGGTGGCCTGCTGATCGGCCTTCAAATTCGCTGCCCGTGCGACGAGTTCGTGGGCGGGATCCGGTTTGCCGTCGCTAGACTTTTGGACGTAGATCGGTTTCTTTTTGAGAGAGTCCAACTCTTGGGCGGTATTTTGCAAGACTTCGTTTTTGTCGATTTCGCGCCGCTGTTCAGCCAGTTGACGGTTCAGCTCAGAGACCTTTAACGCATCGGCCTGTTGCCGTGCCTGTGCCGCCGATTTGCTGGCTTCAAGTGAAGCCTCGGCGGCGGTCAAGGCATTGAGCGTGGCGGTTGCGGCCGCTTTGGAGGTTTCGCTTTGCGCCTGCTTGATGGCGAGCGAGGATGAAGCGGAGGAGGCTTTTTTGGCTTCTTCAGCGGCTTGTTGTGCCGCGTGCTTGGAGTCCTGTGCCGCTTGTTGTGCCTTTTGTGCCTGCTGAGTGGCGGCTTGAGTGGCTTGCTTCGCTTGTTGCGCGGCCTCACGGGATTCGGCTTCAATTTGTTGAGCCGCGAGCGCTTTCTGTCGGGCCATCTCGGCGGTTCGATTCAGTTCCTGTTCGTTGGCTTTCCCCTTGGCTTGTTGAGCCGTTTGTTCGGCAACCTGCTTGCTCTTTTCGGCATTTTGTTTGGCTGCGCTTACCTGTTGTTCGGTTTGTTGGTTAGCTTGATTGGCTCGCTCAGCCGCCTGACTGGCCTTTTTCGCCGCCTGTTCGGCATTCTGTGCGGCTTGCTGTGCCGTTTTATTGGCTTCTTGTGCCCCTTCCGCTGCAAGTTGCGTGTCGGTTTTCGGCGACGACGCTGAGGGCTTCAGGGAGTCCTTGGCATCAGATATCTTTTTGTCGGAATTCAAGTCACTTGCATTTTTACGCAGGGCTTCATTCTGAGCGGCTTCACGACGTAGTTCCACCTGATGACGAGCAAGCTCCGCTAATTTTGCGGCATCGGTTTGATGGCGCGCTTCCGCTGCTAATTTGCTGGCTTTGAGCGCGGTTTTGGTTGCGTCAATCGCATGGGCGGTGGCGGAGGCCGTCGCTTCCGCCAGTTCGGCTTGGGCCTGTTCAGCGGCGCGAGGGGTCGTTGCAGTAACGGCTTTTTCGACCTTTTCAGTGGCTTGCTGTGCTGCTTCTTGTGCTGCTTGGGCTGAGCGTTGGGTTTTTTGCGCCTGTTGTTCGGCGGCTTGAGTGGCCTGTTTGGCCGCGCCTGCAGCTTCCTGGGATTCGGTTTTAGTTTGTTGTGCAGCGAGTTCATCTTGACGCGCCATCTCGGCGACGCGGTTCAGCGCCTGTTCGTTGGCTTTACCCTTGGCTTGTTCAGCTAGCTGGGCCGCCTGTTCGGCCGTCTGGCTACTTTTTTTAGCGGCTTGCGCGGCGGCGGTCGCTTGTTGTTCTGCTTGTTGAGTTGCCTGTCGGGCTTGCTCCACGGATTGGCTGGCGTTTTGGGCTGCTTTCTGCGCAATCACGCTGGCTTCTTGCGCCTGTCGTACTTCGGCTTTTATGGCGAGCTCATTTGATTTCGGCGTGGTGCTGGCGTCCAAGTCACGGGCGGTGTTTTGTGCGGCTTCGTTCTTGTCTACGTTACGGCGTTGTTCGGATTGCTGGCGGTTCAACTCGGCCTCCTTGAGTGCATTGGAATTTCGCAAAGCCTCATTTTGGGCGGTATCGTGCTTGAGTTCATTTTCCTGGCGCGATAACTCGGCCAGTTTGACCGCATCCGTTTGATGTCGCAATTCAGCCGTCAATTTGCTCGCTTCTAGAGCTGCTGTGGTGGCGTCGAGCGCCTTTGCGGTGGCGGTGGCTGCCGCTTTGGCGACCTCAGCTTTGGCTTGTTCAACCTCACGAGGCGAGGGGGCGGAGGCAGCTGTTTGGGCTTGTAGCGCAGCTTGAAGTGCCGCTTCGTGGGCCGCGCGTGCCGCCTGCTCTGTTGTTTGTGTTTTTTGTTCGACCGTTTGAGTGGCTTGTTTGGCCTGTTGCGCGGCTTCCCGTGCTTCGTCCTCGGCGCGTTGGGCAGCGAGTGCCTTCTGGTAAGCCTCCTTGGCGGCGCGATTAATATCAAATTCGAAGGGATTTCCCTTAGCTTGCTCGACCTGTTGAGCGGCCTGTTCCGCCATCTTATGGCTTTGTTCCGTTGTCTGCTTTGCGACGGTAACCTGTTGTTCGGCTTGTTGGGCCACCTGGCGAGCTTGCTCTAACGACTGATTGGCATTCTGGGCGGCCTGCTCGGCCAGCGCACCCGCCTCCTTCGCTTGTCGCACGGCTTCTTGGGTTTTGTCCTGTTGTGCATTCGCTGATTGCCGCAGTTTTTCAGAAAAATCACGGAGGGCATCCGACACACCAGCTTGAATTTGAAGCGCTTGCGTTTTGTTATCGGCTTCCATATTACGTACGGAGTCCCGCATGGATTCTTGTTGTGAGGCGGCCAACGGTTCATTTCGGGCCCTATCGGCTAACTGGTTCTGACGGCTGGCAAGCTCGCGCCATTGGTTGTCTGTCTTTTGAAGACGCTCAGCTTCACCCTTCGTCAAGGCGGCCAGCTCAACCTGGCGGGCGGCCAGAGCAGTAGCTTGGGTCGCGGCCTGGGCGGTGAGGTTGCTGAGTGCGGTGGCAACTTGGGCCGCTGAGCCCGGGGTTTCTCGGGCGACCTTGGCGAGATCAGTGGCGACCTTTTCCTGCGCCAACTGCAACTCTTTTGCCGTGGCGGCCGCTTGCGCCACTGCGGCCATATCACTGGGAGGAATGGGGGGGGCTTTCTCCGCGTCTTGCCGGGCCTGGGCGAGGGCGGCCTGCTTTTCTGCCAATTGATCCAGTTCCACGGCCCGTCGCACCGCAGTGCGCGCCGTTTCATGATCCTGGATTGCGCGATTCAAGGTTGCCAGCGAATGGACGATTTCCTCCGTAATATTGCTGTTGATGGTCACGCGTTCTGAGGGGGTATCCACTAACCGGATCTGACCGGCCATATTTTCGGCTTTGCCCACATGGCTTTCAGCCAGTTCGATGAGATTACTACTGAGGGCTTCGAAGAACCCCTTATCGCTATCCTGTGCGATTTTTTGTAACGCATTATCAGCCGCCGCCAGCGTGTCTTGGAGCGAATCGATTTGGCGGGTAGTACTGTCGGTGAGCGTGGGTTGTTGAAAGAGGGGTTTCTCCAGAGCGCGGGCTTGCTCCTGGGCCGAATTGAGTTTTTGCTGGACCTGCTTAAGCCCCTGCTGGAGGAGTTGATCCTGGCTGGTGAGAACTTGTTCGGTCCAGGAGGCGGCCTGAGTATCGAAAATCAGCGTGAAGGTCGCGGAGTCGGAGGACTGGGGCCCATTCAAAGTGCCCGGAAGGTTGTCAAAGGCGCGGATACGAAAAGAGAAGCGGGGGGCATTTTTGAACAAAGGGTCATTCATTACAATCAAGGTGTCCGCTTTGAGGGTCGTGGGCGCTCCTGATTCTGCGGGGAACGTGGGCATGGGCAGGGACCGGACCAGCTCATTGGACATTCCCTGAACGGTAAAGATGATCACCGCTGCCGTTAACCCGTGATCGTCCTCCGCAAGGTAGGTGATGGGAAGGCGCGCGTCACGGTTCAGATGCAGTTCGCGCTGGAGCGGGCTGACGACTTTAATCACAGGCGGGTTATCCGGTAAACTTTGAATTGGATGTTCGAAGGGGGTATTCGTCAAGTTGATTTCATCAGATAGCTTGAGAGTCCAGCCGCCGCTCAACCCTTTTGGAAGGATCAGGCTAAAATCGTAGTAGAATTCATTCCCGACGGTTCGGAGGATGCCTGTGAAGGTGTTGGTTGAGCTGGATGTGCTGATGAGGAGCACGGCCTGGCGTGCCGGTTTATTGACTTGCGCACTCAGGGTTACCGTGGTGCCGACGAGTGCCCGGATGGTGCCAGACCCATCCCGTTCTTGTTTGGTGGCCAACCGGGAATAGTCGGGGTAACGGTACCCGATATCCAGATGAGTGATGACGGGTGGGATGGCTACGCGGACAGTGAAATACCTGGACAGGGCATGGCCCGCATGGACGCGATAACGGAACCCGTTTTGCACGCTGGGAAGGGTGATGATGAAGCGCCGACCGGGCTGATTGGTCTCAGCCGGCAAGGCCATCATGTCAGTGACAGTTTCATGGTTGTTGGGATCCCGCTGAAGGAGCCGTGCGGCCGTGACAGTGGGGTTGGCGGTTCGCAGGGAAACCTTCAAGGCGGAACCTGCTGCAATCAGAGCGTCACCAGGTTCGACGACGAGGTCAAAGGCTTGGACGTTGGGCAGGTTCATGAAGGGGGCTGCCGCGCGTGCGAGTAAAAAGCCGGTCTGCCGGGGCCAACCCAGACACAAGAGGAGGAGTACCAGGACCACCACGCCAGCGGCAATAACGTAGGGAACGGCGCCACGATAGGAGATTTCCTGCTTGGGCTGGATAGTCCCGACCTCATGGATGGCTTCTTCCGTCAGGGCGGCGATCAAAGTGTCGGACCCGCGGACCGAAGGGAGATCCTGGCTACTCAGCAGCTGGACGGCGGAGCTAATACGTTCCTGCAATTCTGGATGGTGGATCTCAATCAAGCGGGCAACCCCCGTCAGCGTGAAGGTTCGGGTCAGTGGCCTGACCCACAACCAGAGGGTCGCGCCCACCCAGGTTGAGTAAGCCAGAACACTCATGAGCAAGCGCGGCCAAGGGGACAGGAGCGTGACGGTGGCGTCAAGGAACATGATCAGCAAGAAGGCCCCGATTCCCGCAGCGCATGAGGCGCACAGGCCCCGGATAAAAATGAGGCGACGCGTTCGCCGGATCAGTTGGGTGAGTGCGTCTACGATCGGAGCCGGCAGTGGGGCGGAGCCATTCAGGGGGGAATTGTTCATTAGGGGAGCCTCACTTTCTTTCGTAACACCCATTCAGCGGTCAGGAGTGCCATGATCAGCAGAAACCAGGGCCATGAATTCCATAGGTCGATCTGATGGCGCTCTGTGTGGGTAATGACGGCGGGACCGAGACGTTTGGCGATGGTATCGAGGGCGGCGGGTCCAATGACTGTGCCGGCGGTGAGCCCGGCCAGACCTGTCAACATTCCGCGATCGGCGGAAAGTTCTACCTTTTCAAGATCTGTACCAGAGGTTACGGAAAAATCTGAATATACAGGAGAGGGCACAGAAGCACCCAACTCGCTTATTCCTGAAGTTTCCAATTCAATGCGATAGCGGCCTTCCGGAAGCGAGGCAATTTCGCCGACATAAATTCCGGGCGATCCTTCCCGGTAGCTGAGGCGGAGCCTCGAGACTTTCTGCTCCCCTGACCACAGCGTGGCATGCGGGGTGGCTTTAGTAAGGGGGGTAAAACCAGGGGTGGCCAGCCGGGCCATGACGCGCACCGGCCTTCCAGCCGCATATCGGGTATGCGAAGTTCCAATCCGGAGCGGGGTGGACCCGGTGGCGATTTTGTCGGCGGTGGCCCAACTCAATATTTGACCCCACAATTTATGGTAGTATTGGTCACCGCGTTTGTAGCGTAGACGCCATGTCTGATCAAATCCGAACATCAAGACGGACCCCAGGCCCGCTTGATGCATCACGACGAGTGCATGCTCCCGTTCGTATTGCTGTAATTTAAGAAGGGTTTCGGCGCCAGGAATGCGGGCCGTCAGTCCTTCAGCTTCAGGCTTTGGCGAAGTGGCATAGGCGAGTACTGTAGCGCCGTTTTTAGCGACCAGAGAGCCGTTGCGCCAGTGCAGGTCGGGGACGTCGTTCCAGGCTTTCAGGTTGCTGGCTGGGTCGTCGGCCAGTTTCATGAATACGGTATTAAGACCTTCTGCCGTCAGACTTAGGCGGAACTCGGCTTCAGGTGCATTCAGAAGAGGACGGAGGGATGGCTTGAAGGTTACGGGCATGATTTCTGCCAGGGGTGTGCCTGAAAAGGAATGCGGCATATACCGGCTTCCGGCGATCATGATCACTGAACCTCCACGGTTACGCACATAGTTACGGAGGCTATTCATGGCATCATGGCCTAGCTCCTCCGGTCCCACATCGCCCAGGATGATAACATCGAATTTCATCCACTCCGCATTGTTGGCCGGCAGTTGTGTGGCTTCGGATTCCTTTTGTTCTCCTGAGACGGAGGCTACCCGGGGCGGCCGATTGGTCATTCCCTCAATTTGATCAGGGTGGAACAGCAGGTACTGCACGTTCACGTTTTTGTCCCGCTGCATAAATAGGTTTTTCAAAAACCGGAATTCCCATCGCGGTTGACCCTCGATCAGGAGGACGTTCACGGAATCGCTATTAACTAGCACGGGGATGTTAAAGACATTGTTGCTGGAGTCGACCTCTCCGGGGAAGGTGCCTGTCTGGACGCGGTACGCATGCAGGCCATTGGTTTTGGGGGCGTCTGAGAGCAGTAGTTGCTGGCGGAAAGTGGCTTCCGTGGGGGTAACGGTGTTGGAGGCTACAGGGACGAGCCCGTCCAGAAGTGTCACCGTAACGTTGGATCCGGTGAGTCCATCCAGTTTCAAATCGACGGTAAAAGAAATTCGGTCGTTCGTGCTGGCGGATTCCGGAGCGGTGACGGAGGCGATGGCGGCATCGGTGGGAGGGACTTTATTCCCGCCTAGCACGACGGGGAAAATTGGGATGCGTTGCATACCGAATTTGCGGCCAATCGACTCAACGGAGGCGCCAGCATTATGGCGGCCGTCGGAGAGGAGGATTACGCCAGCCGTCTGTTCAGGACGAATTGAGGTCGAAATCTTTTCGAGAGCGCCCGCTATGTCGGTGCTTTGGAGTTGTTGGGGGGAAGGCGGGAGCAGGGTGACTATCCCGGTGGAACTTAATAAGTCGCTGGGCCGGATTTCAGTGGAGAAGGCACCGAAGGTGTAGGCCCTAACCCCGTATTCGCTGTTCAGTCGTTCCAGGAGGGGGGTAAAGGCCGCATTGGCTTTTCCCAATAGGGAGGTCTTGCGGGTCGAGAGCAGACGTAGTGCCACCTCATTGCGATGAAGGGTGGTAACGCGGTCAATCTCCTTGCGGTCTGATTCAGGCAGTGAGTGGTAATAGGCTTCGTCGAGGGCATCGCCAAGAGGTTGCAGCCGAATATCAGCTTCGGCGAGGAAGGCGGCTGTTTTACGGAGTGTGTTACGAATGAATTCATAGGCAGTATCGCAATGGGTGGAAGCCTGCCAGTCATCAAGCCGTTTGATGGCCAAACCGATCGGTTGGGTCGCCTCCGTGTCCAGCTGTTCGTTAAAGCGTTTGAGGTTGGCAATTTGTTTAGCGCCTTCCTTTTGAAGGAACGAGACGGCGGCGGCTTCGGTGAGTTCCTTTGAGGCCTGTTCGAGTTTATCGCGGACATGGCGCAGCGCTTTTCGTTGGGGGCTAGAGTGTTTTTTTAGTTGCCGGGCCCGGAGATCCGGCGTCGATTCGGCAAGAGCATTAAGCCAGTCCGTTTGTGCTAGCAGATCCTGGCTGAGGTCACCCAGCAGGGTGGCGGTTTTATCAAGCTGACAGATGCGGCTTGGGGTGGGGAGATACAAGGCTTCAGCTAAACGAAGCTTTTCGCTGGCGGTCAGGTTATTATCCGGAACCTGCATCGAGGCGCTTACATCAAGCAGCACTACGACATGACGCTGGATTTTCCGGGTAAGATCGATCACGAAAACGGGCTGGCACAGCATCAGAACCACGGCCAGAATGGTGGCGATTCTCAGCACTGTCAAGGTTCTGCCGGCATGCGCGGGGACAATGTTCCGCTCCAGACGGGCGATGGCCATAACGGCTTCGATCAGAATGGCACCCATGAGTAGAATGGGCCATAGGCGCCAGCTGGTCGAAAAGGTGACGACGTGTTGAACGATGCCGGCTGCAGTGAGGAGCGACAGGAAACCCATAGCGGATCGGATGGTAAAGATCAGCCCTCGCCAGGGGCTAGACACGCCGCGGCTTTTGATATGGGAGAATACCCAGCTGGCCAGTAAGAGGATCAGGGCGGGTATCAAGACGGATAACGGCCACTCCATCTGGGGCAAAGGGGTTTGGATGATGTCCGGGTTCATGCCATTATTTCTCCATCAGTTCTGTCAGTTTCGCCTTCATGGCTTGAACGCTTTCCGCCGGGGATTTCAGCGCGACCGAGTTGTCTTGATGCAAATGCCGATGCAAGGTGATCCAACGGGTCAGCACGACTTCGGCAAGTAGAATGAGTAATGCGCACAGAACGAGAATCTTCCATAATTCCTGGCCAGGAACTTTACCCGTAAAGGCGGTGAGGAGTTCGTCCAGTGATTTTGGGAGGAACAGAACAACGTGGCTGCGTACGGCCGCAATATCCGCATCGGTTAGGAAGGTGAGGGTACTCTCCTCTGGTTGATTATTGACCGCAAACAGAACTTCAGCATTATTGTTTGAAGCGGCGCCTGCGGCAAGCGCGAGGGCAGTGGGTAAGCGCATGTGATACAACCCCGGTTGGCGCGTTTCGGTGAAGCGGACGATGAACTTGTTTTTATCCTGCTTGATCGAGAGGGAGCGTTCTTCGCCGGAGGGTAGGACAACGGTGGCCAATTCGGTGATACGCGAGGTTCCCATTTCGGGAGGGCAGAGCCCCGAAAGGGTCCATTCTGAACCTGGCGCAATATTGCAATCTTGAAGGGAAGGAGCTGCCAGGAAATAAACCATTTCATGAATGAGCGGTACGAAGCATTTAAGGGAAGAAAGATTGCTATCGCGGCGGTCGAAGGCCACCGGCGTCATCAACACATTCCCTTTACCCAGGTGACGTTCCAATAGCCAGGGCGCCCCCGATTCAAGGCGGCCCCCGATGCGAACTTCGGTGGAAGCGGGATCTAATCCCAGTTTCCAATAACCGGAGACAAGACCGAGCCGGGCGTCCGACTGGTCTGGCTGGGCAATCAATTTTACGGCGGGATGCGTAAAGGAATGAAGTTCCAGCTTCAGGGGGTCAGAGGGATAGCTCCGTTCTTCGAGGCGTGCCGGCAGGATCGTTTCGCCGGCGGACGTCTGCCAGGCATTATAGAAAGCCGGTTCGGCCCGAGCTCCCGGTGTGACGAGCAGTCCGCCCCCCGCCTTTACGAAGGCGGCGATGCGGTCGGACTCGGTGGCGGGCAGACGGGAGACGTCGGCTAGGATAATGACTTGATAAGGGCTCAGGTCCTTGATGGTTGTAATATTGGCCGCCTCGACGATCGTGGGCTTGACCAGAAAGGGCAATTCCTGAAGTGCAGCACTCTTATTATCTGGGGTTTCGCGCGGAGTCAGGGCGACTCGGATAAGGCTTGCTGTTTTGCGAAAGAAAAAGCGTTCGGTGGAGGCCCCTTCGACTAGCAGCACGGGAAGGCGATCAAGAATGTGGACAATCCGTTCAAGCGAATTATCGGCGAGAAGATCATCGTCAGAGGTGATTTGGGCCTGAACCACATGATACCCCGGGGTTTCGAATTGGTAATTGAAACTATAGACCTCGGACGCTTGTGGCACCAGATCCTTGACGAGGGGCGTTCGCTCGATCTGCTTGCCATCCACCCTAAGTTCCAGGGCGGAGGGGTGGGCGGGGATATTACCCGAATTCAGGAGGGTGACTTCGATTTTAACAGGGCGATCGGTGCCGATGACGGAGCGGGAAAGCCGGATCCCTGAAACCAGCGTATTACGGAAAGAGTCCTGGTGGGGAAGTTGGCGGCAGTAGATGCGAGGGGGAGTGGGAAGTTGTTTGAAATTCGAGGAGAGGAAATTCCAGCGCGTTCCCATCTGCGCATCCCATCCGGTGGCCTGGCCGTCAGTGAACATAACCACTGTTTTGGAGGCATTGCGCCCTTCCGCCAGCAAAGAGGCGGCCAGGTTCAGGGCTTCCAAGGTGGCCATCATGCCGCCGGTGGGCCTGCATTCCGGGCTGTGGAGGGCACGCAACACGTCTCGGCGGTCTGAGGTGGGGCGACTGATGAGGGCTTGGGGAACGGGCCCGCCGAGGATGAGGGATAGGGCATCGCCTGGGCGGGATTTCTCGATCAGGGCTTGGGTTTCCTCAATAGCTTGGTCGAAATGGCTTTTCCCTTCAGAGGTCAAGGTCATGGAAAGGGAGGCGTCGAGGATGATGACGGTATCTCCGCCGCCAGCGGCGGTCATCCAGCGGCGTGCCTGGATCCGCTGTTCGAGCAGGGTAGCCAGCACGGCGATGCCCAGCATCACGGCAGCGATTTTCAGCAGACGGCGGCGCAGTTGCTCATTAGGCCAAAGTACTGTGGCGATGCTGGCCAGCAAAACGGCGATGAGGATTCCGGGCAGGATGAAAATCCAGGGAACCGCCGACATACTGGGAAGAAAGGGCCGCGCCATGGCCAGCGCTAAAGCCGCAAGGGCCAGACAACGTAAACAGAGAAGGATGCCATCTTCAATTTTCACGCGTCGGCGTCGAGCGGTCATGGACGCCAGAAGAAATTGGATGGCACCCCATTCGATGGGTCGGGGGCGGCTCCGGTTCAGCAGGTGGATGATGATGGGGATGGCAATGGCCAGCACTCCCAGCAGCATGGACATCTTCAGAAAGGTCATTGAATCCCCTTTCCTGAAGTCTGAACCCTGAATGCTGATGTCGGGTTAGTGCTCATCGCTTTACCAGACTCTTTCGATGGGCCAGATAGCTGGCCAAAGCCAAATCGAAACCCTGGCGGGTTGAGAAGGGGACATAGTCGACCCGCATCTCGCCGCAGCCTTTTTCAATTTTATCTAGGAATGACCGGACTTCACTCAGATAGGCCGAGCGCAGGGATTCCGGATCGAGTTCCAGATGGTTGCCGTCCTGTTCAAGATCACGGAACTGGCTCCATTGCTGGAAGGGGAAAGTCAATTCCTCGTCCGCCATGACATGCATGAGGATGACCTCATGTTTACGGAAGCGGAAATGATGTAGGGCTTTGAGGATGTCCTCGGGGCGATCGAACAGGTCAGAGATGATGATCAGGAGCCCGCGGCGATGGACCCGTTCAGCGACCTCATGGAAGACCGGGGCGAGGGCGGATTCAGCACCAGGCTGGGTATTGAATAGTTCCTCCAGCAGGACGCTCATATGATTGGTACGGGTCCGGGAGGGAATGTAGCGGCGAACGGCGGAATCGTAAGTCACCAGACCGACGGCATCCTGTTGGTTGAGAAGAAGGCGCACAAGGCTGGCGGCAAGGAAGCGCCCATATTCGAATTTGCTAAGAGGTTTGCCTTGATGCTTGGCGGCATTCTCCCCGCGGTAGGCCATGGATCCGGAGGCGTCCAGGAGAATGGTGGCCCGGAGATTGGTCTCTTCGATATACTGCTTGATGTAATAACGATCGGTCTTGGCATAGACCTGCCAGTCAAGGTCGCGAAGATCGTCCCCAGGCGCATATTCCCGATGTTCAGCAAACTCGGCAGAATACCCGCGGTAGGGGCTTTGATGCCGGCCGGAAATGAACCCCTCCACCGTTTGGCGGGCCAGCAGTTCAAGCCTGCTGATTTTTGCCATCGCTTCAGGATCCAGAAGCTGGAACTGAGGCGGGACATGATCCGGAGAGGTCTGGAATGAATCATCCATGGCTTTTTAGTTCCTTACGACTTGAATCAATCGAATTATGGTCATGATTTGGACAAGAAAAGAGTTTGAACAGAAGCTCGCGAAGACCGCAAAGGAGGGAATGGTTACGCCTTCCGCGAAAATGCCAGGTGTTTGAATTCCAAAAATAATGCGGTTGCGGCGTACTCGCCACAGCCGCCTTTGCGTGCTTTGCGTGCTTCTGTTCAAAATCTTCCTCTGGGTTCCAGCTAAGCTGGGTTAGGGTCAGGTAAGTGAGCCGGCGGCCGAAGGTTTGATTTCCTCAAGAAGCCTATGGACAATCTGGTCGGTGGTGATACCGGAGGCGTCTGCGTTGAAGGTTGGTACGATGCGGTGCCGGAGCACGCACACGGCCATTTCTCGGACATCTTCCGTGGTAGCGTGATAACGGCCACGCAGGATGGCGCGTGCCTTGGCGGCCATCATCATGTTGATGGTGGCGCGTGGGCCGGCGCCCCACTGAACCAACTCGCGTATGAAGGCGGGTGAGTCGGGGCCGGGGCGGGTGGCCCGGGCCACATCGCGGGCGTATTCAAACACATGATCCGCCGCAGGAACACGGCGCACGATCTCCTGAAGCTTAAGGATGTCCTCCCCGGTTAAGACGGGCGCGAGGGAGGCTTTGTAGGTGCCGGTCACCTTTTTGGCGATTTCTAGTTCCTCGGCCGCCGAAGGATAGTCCACCTTGATCATGAACATGAAGCGATCCAATTGAGCTTCAGGCAAGGGGTAAGTACCTTCCTGCTCAATGGGATTTTGTGTCGCAAGGACAAAGAAGGGATCCGGTAGTTTGAAGTCGGTCCCGCCAACGGTCACGGTTCGTTCCTGCATGGCCTCCAGCAAGGCGGCCTGAGTTTTGGGCGGAGTGCGGTTAATTTCATCCGCCAGAACCATATTGGCAAACAACGGGCCATGGACGAACCGGAAGGCGCGTTTGCCAGTCGTACGGTCCTCTTCGAGAACATCGGTTCCGGTAATATCAGCCGGCATCAGGTCCGGAGTGAATTGGACGCGCTTGAACGACAGGTCCATCACCTTGGAAAGCGTGCTTACCAGTAACGTTTTGGCGAGTCCCGGTACACCCACTAATAACGCATGACTGCGGCAGAAGATAGCGACCAGCACCTGTTCCACCACGGCATCCTGTCCGACAATCGCCTGACGCACCTGATGCGTCATTTTTTCATAGGCGGTGTTCAAGGCTTTGACCGTTTCAATGTCCCCTTGAGTTGAAGGGGACGAGCTAGGATTCATGATTTCATCAGTGTTAGACATAGGTGCTCCTTTTGATGGTCATTATATTTAGCAAGAGATGTGCCATGATCAGAAAATGTGGGGTAATTGTTTGAAAGCCGCCCAGCTAGCCGTCTGTTGAAAAATATAGTTTTCTGGTTATGCCGTTTACTTAGCCACCCCCAACAGGATGTGGGAGGGGCGCTATGCGCCGCGATTGGCGCCAAATGGGTGTCCAGCCATGAAGAATGGGGGCGATTAGCGCCCCTCCCATAAGAGAACCTGGATTCGGGTGCCTGACTCTTGCGCTGTTACAGTGAATTAACCCCTAGACGCCCTACAATGCAGGGAAAATGAAGTTTGTATAATGTAGTATGCAGATAGTGGCGGCGAAGTGCGTTCTATAGTATGCATATTCTCGTTGACGCTTAGTAAGCGGCGGCTTAACCTATCATTCAACAATTATGAGCAATACATCTATAAATCAAGCGGGTCGGGTAGGCTCCCAGACGGTCATGCTGAGCCGGAAAAATATTCCCCAAGCCTTAAAATTAAAAAAGGCTAAGCTGCTGATCATAAGCAGTTCGGAGCGTTCTCGCGAAGTTCCGATTGATAAGGATGTCTTCACGATCGGTGCGGGATCACAGAATGATTTAATTGTGACTGACGAATCGGCTTCACGCCGGCATTGTGAGATTCTTCAACGTGCGGAGGGCTTTTTCCTGCGTGATCTGGGCAGTACCAATGGAACCATGGTTCAAGGCGTTCGGGTATGCGAAATTTATCTATCACAGGGAGTGGAGTTCCAGGTGGGCACAACCCGCATGGTATTTTGTCCCCTGCAAGAAACTCTGTCCTATCCCTTGAGTGCACAGGAGAATTTTGGACGGTTGAACGGGCGGAGTGTGGCGATGCGTCGGGTCTTTCATCTGGCAGAGACCTATGCCCGGACTGATGCGGCCATCTTGATTCAAGGCGAGACCGGGACCGGCAAGGAGTTGATGGCGGAGGCGTTGCACGCTCATAGTCCCCGCAATAAAAACCCCTTTGTGATCATTGATTGTGGCTCGCTTGCAACCGGAGTGATCGAGAGTGAGCTGTTCGGGCATGCGAAGGGATCTTTCACAGGAGCCGGTACGGATCGGGTGGGGGCCTTTGAGTCTGCGGATGGTGGAACGGTGTTTCTCGATGAGATTGGGGAATTGGATATTTCTTTGCAACCGAAATTGCTGCGCGTTCTGGAAAAAAAGGAAGTTCGCCGGCTCGGCTCGAATTCGATTCGCCCCGTGAATGTGCGGATCATTGCGGCGACTAACCGGAACTTGGAGCGCGAGGTTCGTGAAGGACGGTTCCGGGAGGATCTCTATTATCGCTTGTCGATTGTGAAAATTGAGATGCCGCCGCTTCGCCAACGGAAAGACGACATTCCTCTACTGGTGCGATGTCTGCTTAAAGACCTTACGGGTTCAGACGATGTGTCGGTCTGGTCGGAGTTTGAGAAAAGCATGGATTTGTTTCGTCAGCACGATTGGCCAGGTAATGCGCGAGAGCTTCGGAATGTGGTCGAGATGGGCGTACGGGGGTCAACGGGCCCGATCGATTTGGGAGCCTGTCTCACGATGGGGCGCATGGGCATGTGGGAGCCGGAGGCGGGGGTCGCTGATACGTCTGATGTTCCTTTCAAAGAAGCCAAGAACCATCTTGTGGACCACTTTGAAAAAGATTACATCGTTAAACTGCTTGAGCGGAATGAAGGGAACGTGTCCCGTGCAGCCCGTGAGGCACAGATAGAGCGTGCCTATCTGCAACGCCTGATCCGCAAGCATAGTTTGACCAAAACGGCTTAAGTGTTCCGCCGCGCCTGTGAGGACACAGGCACCTACACGTGCTTCGCTCTCTTCTCGCCGCGCCTGTGAGGACACAGGCACCTACACGTGCTTCGCTCTTTCTTGTGTAGCAGCGGCTGTCCCCGTTACCTTATTCCGAAAATGGTGGGATCCCATAGGTTGCCGTATTGCTCCAAGGGGGTGCGCAACCAGGTATGGGAGTGTAACCAGTAAACGGGTTGGTAGATCGACTGCAAGGTATCCATGGTGGTAACGGACCGCGTTCCGTGGTTAAGCATGAGTTGAAAGGCAGGGCCGATGCTCAGCGTGTAGATAAAAG
Organism: Kiritimatiellia bacterium; assembly: GCA_038330175.1. Classification (GTDB taxonomy): domain Bacteria; phylum Verrucomicrobiota; class Kiritimatiellia; order CAIKKV01; family CAITUY01; genus JAABPW01. Next base: position 21,124 of record JBBQNS010000011.1, on the reverse strand, counting down.
CGGCGCCCATCAGTGATAAAATCCACACTCCGATTGTGCGGCGACGTTGGATCTTTCGAATTTTACTCAAAAAATCCCGGGCTGGAAGGGAATCCCGTTTGAATTTTTCGAGGACATCAAGGGTGGCGCGTTGAGCTGATTTCAGGTTTTGCTTCCGAATCGCATCCTCAGCACGCGTCAGCAGGCGTGAAATTTGTTCATTTTGTTTCGTTGCCTTTTCTAATAGGGAATCGGCGGGCGAAGGTTCTGTGGAATGATTCATCAACGTGGCGCAGATGTTCAGACAGCCATCGTAATCTTGCGCTTGCAACGCCAGGGAGGCGGACTGGATGAGGTGCTCGATGGTCTGGCGGGTGGTGATAAGTTCCGCTTTCAGCTGCTCGGTGTCTTTCGAGAGCGAGGTCACGGCCTTGGCGTAGGACCCGGGTTCAATGTCAGGCTGATTGGGATCGTGAATGAGTGCCCCTTTGAGCGAAGGAAACTGAACTTCCAGTTGGCCCAGGGACAGAAGTCGATTCTCGAAATCGGTGAGTCGGGCTTGAGCTTTCCCCGGTTTTTTATCGAGCATCAACTGCCGTGCCGCATTCAATTCTGCGCGGAGCACGATAATGTTGCGTTCAGCAATACGCCAGGGCAATTCACCACGCAGGACCTTGTACTCGGGGCTGTCGTCGAGTACGCCATATTCGTTGAGGCGTTCGCGCACGTCTTCGTAATTCTGCTTGTTGAGACTGGAGGAAATGGCCTGAGTTAATTCACCTTTACGCTTGAGCGCCCACGTAGCGGTTTCGCCCAATTCAAGGATTTCCTGGAGCAAATCACGCCCCTTGGCGCCGCGCGGCTGAAACCGATTGGCGGCATCTACTGCATCCTTGATCCGTTCGAAGTCCTTTTGGCGGCGGTATTCACGAAGTCGGCTGAGCAGAGCGCGCATGTCTTCAAAGGTTTTAATGTCCGTGGAGCATTGTCCGCAGAAGCGGACGCCCACGCGGGTTTCGCCTGCGCATTCGGGGCAACTCTCCATGCCGTCCCAATTACAATGAGTGCAATAGCGGCTATCCACGGGATTGAGTGCGCTACACCATTTGCAACGCCACATACCCGGGTCAGTGAGCGGTGAGAGAAAATCCCCGGCCGATTGGGCGAGGACATCGGCAAAGTCTTTAGCGGTGGGCCAGCGCTGGGAGGGATCTTGTTCCATCGCTTTAAGGATAATGGGGCGCAGGCAATCCGGAACGCGACTATCCCTGAAAAAGCGGGGGTTTTCGCCCGTCAGGCAGAAATACAGGATGCCTCCCAGACTATAGACATCGGAGCGTTCATCGGCGATGGCGGGGTTCGTTTCCTGTTCAGGCGCAGCGTAGCCGAGCGAAAGCATACGCGTGCCGGTCACCGTAAGCTTCTCGGCATCATGGGCCGTCTGGCGGGCAATGCCAAAATCCACGATGCGGGGTTCCCCGTGTTCATCTAAAAGCACGTTGGATGGCTTGAGGTCACGATGGATGACACCATGACGATGGGCATATTCAATGGCTGTACAGAGTTTTTTAACGAGGACGACAGAGACACGAAGGGAGAGGGGTGCCTCGTTCTGCTCGAGTTTTTGTTCCAAATTGAGCGAAAGGGGGGGCCAGTCTTTTGCCGGGGGTTTGCCCGGACCGGCCACATACTCCATAATAATCTGGGGTTCTGCTCGTTTAACGTCGAAATCGTAAAGTTTGACGATGTAGATGTGACTGAGGGAGGCGATCATTTGCGCTTCGCGGAGGAAACGGTCCCGCATGGAGCCATCTGTAAGAAATGCGCTACTCAGACGCTTGATGGCAACGAATCGCCCCAGTTTAATGTCTTTGGCCAGATAAACGGTGCTCATTCCGCCGCGTCCGATTTCGCTCAGAATCTGGTAGGTCGAAGCATCCGGGATAGGTAGGGCGGCCTCGCTCGGGGGGCTGCGAGGATCAAGGAGCGTAGGAGTATCCCGGCCCACAATGGCATCATGCCGGGGTGCGACCGTATCGAGTTGCGTTAGATTGTCTTTCGTTTGCATGGTTTCGGGCTAATGGCTTTTGCTTCCATTAAATCATCAGCTAGTGATTAAGGATTCTCCTATGGGCTAGCAAATTGTCAAGACAAGACGGGTGCCCCTAATCCTCGCCTAAGGACAGTCCGGCCTCGATGAGCCCGCATGACTACAAGGAATATTGGAGATCTCAGGGAGATATCAGATTGCTTAGGCGAGGATTTTGGGAGGCCACAAGGCGAGTTGCGGTGTCGTAGCTTTAGGCTCGGCCAGGATAATGCGTTCAAAATCCCCGAACAGTTCATTGGTCCGCATGAATGATGCCGCCTCAGCCGAGCACTTCATCATCGGGATGCGGGGTAAGAACGAGGATGCGGTCGGAAGGGGATAAGGCAATGGAGCTTGCAGGAAGCCAGTCCGCTTCGGCCGGACTGGGTGCGCCCAACAATAAGGTGAGCAGGAGCAAGCCTCTGCGGAGGTGTTTTAAAAAAATCCGCATAGTACACCCGGCTGTGAGACCCCCGGCGATCTCGCCGTGAAGTTTTTCATCGCCCATGGAGGTGGTTTTTATTCCTGTATGGTGATGGCCAGCACCGGGCAGGATTCGGCGGCTTCCTTGCAGGAAGCAACAACCTCGGGCGGAACACTCGTGCCAATAACAATGACGATGTCTCCATCCATTTCAAAGACTTCGGGGCAGATGCTGGTGCAGAGCGTGCATCCAATGCAAGTAGCGGCGTCGACAATGGCTTTCATGACTATTTCCTTTTATACGTTTTTCTTTCAACAATATGCCGTAGGGCGGATACGGCAAGCAAGCTTGTTTTTGAGGGCTTCATAGGTATTGAACACGATGGGACAACAATCGTAATTCTCGACGGCTTGGCGGACCCGGTAGACGAAGCCGCGCCGGTGCAGATGCGGATAGGACTGGCAGTCGCGAGGGCGCACCGCGTAGACCGTACAAAGTTTCTTTTTAAGAAAGGGGCACGGGCGCTTTTTGAAGATCAGATGCTCTTTTTTGTTTTGCGTGATTTTTTGGAGGTATTTCGCGGTAAAGGCATGTAACGTCATTTTTAGATGGTGGGCTAATCGCTTCGCATCGGCTTGGGTGAGCGTGGGACTGAGTGCGCGGCAACAGTTGGCGCAAAGGGTGCAGTCTATTTTTTTAGCGATGGCTCCGTACGTGGATTCCACCGCTTGATCAATGGCTTTGATGGAGACGGGGAGTTCTCTCAAATACATCCGGAAATCGTCATTTTCTTCCTGTCGCAATTTCCCAAGGCGCTTAATTGTTTTGAGGTCAGTGATAATTTTCATGGGGTCGGGTTAGTAGGCTGTAGACTGTTAGGCTGTTAGACTATTAGGAAATTCTTGTGTCGTTATGTTTCTGGTTATTTGCAAATTCACTAACCCAGCTTAGCCGAAACCAAAAAAAAGAATTTGAACAGAAGCACGCGAAGCCCGTTCGACAGGCTCAGGGCAGGTCGCCAGCGGCGAGTACGCCGCAGGTGCAATTATTTTTTTCTCCGTGATCTTCGTGAGCTTCTGTTCAAACTCTTTTCTTGCCCAAATCCTGATCATATTCATAACTTCAGGAAGTTCTTGCGATAGAAATTCATCTCTGCAATGGACCCCATAACGTCATAGAGGGCGTCGTGCCGTTGAGCCTGTTCCGGGAGGGACCACCCGGGCAGGTACTCCTGCATCAAGGCGATATCTTCCTTGGCGAATTCTGCTCCCCGTTTAGCGTTCAGCCAGAGGATTTTGAGAGAACTAACATCGAGCATGCGGTAGTGCAACCGCCCCAGGAATTGAGGCAAATCACGTTGGGCAAACCACCAATCCGCATGGATGGTGTTACCGGCAAGGACGGGGCGGTCTTTGATTTTGGCCGCTTTCGGGCCAATCAGGGTGTCGATCGTTGTGGCCAGAAGCTGATCCACGTCCGCTACGGTGGGTGTGTTTTCGCAACGAGCCTGTTTGACAATAGCCGGGCATTCATTGGCCACAAAATCGCTGACCGTGACTCCCAGGGGGAGCCGGACTGCCGTCACAAGGTCCTGTTCCGGCGATGCGATACGGTGTCCCTCCGCATCGGTGATGATCATGGCGACTTGCAACAGGTGCGCCTGCTCAAGTTCCAATGTGGAATATTCAGTGTCAAACCAGACGAGATAAGGGCCAGTAGTCGTGTTCATATGAGTATCCTAACCCGGCTTAGCCGGAACCAAGAGGAAGATTTTGAACAGAAGCACGCAAAGGTGTCTGCGGCGAGTACGCTGCAACCGCATTATTTTTGGAATTCAAACACCTGGCATTTTCGCCGAAGGCGTAAACATTCCCTCCTTTGCGGTCTTCGCGAGCTTCTGTTCAAACTCTTTTCTTGTCCCAATCATGATCATAAATCGGTTGATTCAATTCGTAAGGCACTAAAGCGTTAACAAATCCTGTATGTCTGTCCATGTCATGGAGGAGAAGGCGTTTTCACCGGTAGTCAGGGTGGCATCGATGATCGCCTTTTTCCGTCGTTGTAACTCCAGCACCTTTTCCTCGACGGTGCCCTTGGTGATCAGTTTAACGCTGTATACGGTCCGTTTCTGGCCGATACGGTGAGCGCGGTCGGTGGCTTGATTTTCCACGGCGGGATTCCACCAGGGGTCGAAATGGATCACCATGTCGGCACCCGTCAGGTTCAAGCCCACGCCGCCAGCCTTCAAACTGATGAGGAAGACCGGGATCTTACGGTCGGTGTTGAATTTGTGCACTACACTCATACGGTCCTTGGTGGAGCCATCCAGATAGCAGTAGGGAATTTGTTTGTGATCCATCTGGTTGCGCAGAATGGTCAGCATGGAAACAAACTGGCTGAAGACCAGCACCCGGTGTCCGCCATCGAGTGCCTCATCGAGAAGTTCAAAGAAGAGTTCCATCTTGGCCGAAGGCGCATCGACTTTGAGGCCTTCCATCTTGAGCAAGTCGAGATGACAACAAACCTGGCGCAGACGCAGTAATGTTTTGAGCACTTCCATACGCGATTTCTGGAAGCCCTGTTTGGCAACCAGATCGGTCAGTTTGTTGCGTGAGCTATCGATCAATTGTTTGTAAACGGCCTTCTGGTCGGCGCTGAGGGTGCAAGAGGCGATGCGCTCAATGCGCGGCGGCAGATCTTTCGCTACATCGACTTTCAGGCGGCGCATGAGAAAGGGCTGGAGCTTACGGCGAAGCCGGGCTTGGGCCGCTTCGCCTTCCGATCCTCCGCCGGCAATGGGAAGTTCCGTGTTGTGCCGGAAGCTGTCATGACTGCCCAGATAATGCGGCATCAGGAAGTCCATGATGGACCACAAATCGGATACGCTGTTTTCGATGGGCGTACCGGTCAGCACCACCTTATGGAAGGCCTTCATTTCCTTGGCCACGATGGCGTTTTGAGTGGAGCGGTTTTTAATGTGCTGGGCTTCGTCCAACACGAGGATGCCGAATTCATGTTCCAGATAATGCTGTACGTCACGGCGGAGCAGGGCGTAGGACGTGACCACCAGATTGGCTTGAGGCAGCTCGGCCCACTTGGTGTGCCGGTCACTTCCCGAGAGCGTAAGCACCTTCAAGGAGGGGACAAAACGCTGGGCTTCTTCCGCCCAGTTGCCGACCAAACTCGTGGGACAGACAATCAGGCACGGCTTGCCGCGGACGGCCGGATGATAACGTTCCATCTGTAGCCAGACGAGGGTCTGAAGCGTTTTGCCCAAGCCCATTTCATCCGCCAGGATGCCCCCAAACGTATTGGTTTCCAGGAAGCGGAGCCAGCTGACGCCTTCCTTCTGGTAGGGGCGCAGAATGGCGTCGAGGGCGGGCGGTATTTCAACGGCTTCAAAAGCGATTCCTTGGGACTGTCGTTCTGCCTGATTGCGCCAGGCTAGAGGAGCTTCCACATCCACGCCATCGAGGGCATCGAGTGAGTTTTTGACATAAGAGGCGTAGACCGAGGGCATGCGAAAGACCCCGGGTGTGGTACTTTCCCCGCTGGAACAATCCCGGAAGACTTCGATCATACCTTCAATCGCTTCGGCATCCAGCATGATGGTCCGCCCGTTGTGGTCGATAAACGAATCGCCTTTTCGCAAGGCGCGCTGAATTTCGGCCGAGGTGAGCCGGTTACCTGACCCATCTTCAAAATCAAAACCAACTTCAAACCAGCCCGTCTGATTGTCCTTGAAATCAATATGCACGACCGGGGTGGCAAACTCGGCTTCTTCCATAAAGCCGTTAACCCGGCCTTCCATTTCCACGCGCCAGCCTTTCCGGCGGAGGGCAGGGACATGACTGCCAAGGAAATTCAGGACTTCCCGGCAGCCGACCACGGGTGTGAAGCTATCACCGGTGTCGCCCGTGAAGCCGTAGGGTGCGAGAAATTCGGTGGCTTTGCGTTCGGCCTCGAGGTTCCGGACGAGGTAGCGTAGAAAGTCGTGCGGATCCGGGATGGCAAAATGCCCTTGAGGATCCTTTTTGACGGTAATCATCTTGTAACCGTTGTATTCAGCATAAAGGGTGCCCGCGAGTGAGGCCGGGCTTCCCTTGATAACCAACCGGAACTTCGGCTGGGCTGGCTCGATGGGGAACAAGTCTAGTAACAAATCGCTTTCCACCCGCATGAAGCCCGCCAGCGCGGGCAGCTCTGCCTGCATGAAGCGGGGCACAGACGTGCGAGGAATGATCACAGGTTCCAGATAAATGGAGCGGATGGGATCTGGCAGGATTTGTTCCAATGGCCAGAAATGATGGGCGCCGTAGACCCAGCCATGTCGTCCTGCCACAATGTAGAGAGGGATTTCGGTAGGGGGAAGGAAGGGGATTTCCGTGTGGATCATCAGGATTAATTCGCCGTTATCGTGATCGAGATCCAGGTGCAGGAACGAAGTCAGCTTTGTGGCCGTAATGGTGATGGGGACGGGGTTCTCTTCTTCCTCAATCGAGAGCCCCTGTAGCAGTTGCAACAAGGCGACAAAATCCTGCGGTTTAAGCTCAACTTCGCTTTTAGCCGGACCTTCGCAAATGTCCTCGAGCACGAAGAGCACGGATTCATCCTTTTGGTTCAGTCCCAGAACAGTGGAAGGAGGGATATCGCTGAGGGGGATGACCTGTTCGCCGATGAGGGCATGGCACTGGATAGGGATCCGATTATTCAAGGCCTCCCGCCGCCAACCGCGCTTGAGCGTCAGTCGGATGTGGGCGTCGGTACTGCCTTGGGTTCCATTACGGGTACGCTTGACATATGCGGCTTCATTAAAGCGGGCAATACGCTCCGCCCGTTTGAGTTCTTCTTTCCGTTTGGCTTCGATTTCAGGATTGTTGTCGCGCCGGATCAATTCCAAACAGAGCGCCACCACGTGGGAACAAATGATGCCCCGCTCTTTGCTATCCCGACACGGACAATGATTTTCGGCAGAACCATTTTGTAGCACGCGCACAGAGGTTCTTAGGGGGCGATTGCTCCACAGCACGGTGCCGACCACATAAGGCTCCTCGTACGCCACTTCCTGAACCATGCCCCGTTCCACCAAGGCTTTTCCGTCCTGGAAGACCCGGTGGCCTGCCCAGTTGATCAGGATTTGGTGTGAGATGGGAGCGCGGCTCATAGGTTCACTAATGGCTAGGCCGGATTCCGTTTCATGCACAGGGTGGTCCACTCGCCCCGTTGAATACTTTCAACGATCGACAGCTTTTGGGCTTCAAAGGCCTCTTGAACCGCCTCCGCCTGGGGGTTGAGAATGCCGGAGAGAATGATGCGGGCGTTGGGGGAACGCACGAGGAAGCTGGCGAGTTCCTTTGCGTAGGTAATAAGTACCGTCGCCAAAATATTAGCGACCACGATATCACAGGCGCCCTCGAGGCCAGTCTGGGCAACATCGCCTGTAAGGAAACGGATCTGGTTGGCGACACCATTCAATTCAGCATTTTCTTTCGCGATTCTTACGGCAAGCGGATCATTATCCAGCGCGATCAAACGGGAGTAACCAAGTTTGGCGGCGGCGATGGTGAGGATGCCTGAGCCACACCCTAGATCGGCAAAGGTTGCGCCGGGATGCGTCGTCGTCAAGTCATCAATCATTTCCAAGCAACCGCGCGTGGTGCCATGTTGGCCGGTTCCAAAGCTCATGCCAGGGTCGATTTCAACGATGATATCGCCGGGGGATGCGGGGCAGGTTTCCCAGGAGGGCTTAATCCAGATCCGGGCCGAGACCTTTTCGGTGTGGAAAAATTTCTTCCAGGCTTCAGCCCAATTCTCGACGGGAAGTTCACGAATACTGCAAACCAACGCATCATTTCCTTTGTGAGGTTCAAGAAAGGCGATCATAGCATCAAGACGGTGGGTTGCTTCGGCCTGAGAGGCGCAGAAGTATTCAATAATGGCTAGATCCCGATCGGCATCAAACCAAGCCGTGCATTGTTCGTCGCCGCCTTCGATAGAGTTGTCGTCGTAAAGCTCCGCCAACCGACTGGACGTTTCCAGCCGTGCGACATAGAGAAGGGGGAAGTCAGGTTTGGAGGCGGGGGTTTTCATTCAGGTTTCTTTTTCTTAAATCGGTCGTAAGGCTTGGATTGGATGGCGCCATCGGCACCGAGCACCGCGCGGGTTTCGTGAACGCGTGCGAGGACGGAATCCGTTGTTTTGAAGTGGCATTTGGCCGTTTCCAGCAGCACCTTGGGGGAATGTTTTTTGATAAGTTCCACGGCAGCCAGTTGCACCATCTCGGAGGCCCCTTTAGGGAGCTTGGTGCCATATTGTTCGCCAAGCCGTTGGATGCCCAACACAAAGGCCTCTCGCGCCAGGATTGAGGCGGCGGCTACGGCGAGATCCGCTTCAGCACGGTGCATTTGAACCAGTTCAATTTTTTTACCCTTATTCATCAAGGCGCGTTTAACCTGCTCCTTGCTGCCAAACTGATCAGAGATGGCCCGCGGGCAGGTGGGGATTTTCTCCAGCATATTCTCGATGGCACGAGCATGTCCCCAGGCCAGCATGGCATTGACGCTTCGCATTTTGGCGTAAAGCTGGTTGTATTTGCCCGGGCCAATATGAATGAGCGTAAAGCGGTCTCCCAGAAGTTTGCGGATTTCGCGGGCCAGTTCCAGAATCCGCTTGTCGGTGGAGATCTTTTTACTGTCCTTAACCCCCAACTCCCGCATTTGTTCGATAATGGGCTGGTCGGTATAGGCACTGGCAATGACCATGGGTCCGAAGAAATCGCCCTTTCCGCTTTCATCGACGCCGATGTGCGGAGCTAATGCCTCAGGGTTGATCACATCCTCATAACCCACCTGGGCGGACATCAGAACAAAGGGCTCAAGGGTAAAAGTGACGAAATCCTGAGCGCCCTTGCCCTGTACGACGGCTTTGCCGGAAGTATAAAGGACAATCCGGCAATGTTCCCCATCGACCGCGATGGTGGCGTAGGGGACAACCGCCCGCTTATAGTTACCCCCTTCAAGGAGCATAATAAGGGCCGCTTGTTGGATTTCAGACAGCTCAAAAGTGAATGAATTTCGTTGTTCCATAAACGCTTAGTTATATCAGATTAATTAAGGCAGGCAAAAGAAATTTGGCTTATCCCAAATCCTCGCCTAAGGACGTTCCGGCCGTAATGGATTCGCATGATTCGCCCTGCCCACGCGGCTCAGCGAGCTTCGCCCTCCAGAAGAATCATCTCCGCCTTATCGATCATGTCTTCTGGAGGGCGAAGCTTGCTGAGCCGCGTGAATATACAGGGTGTAATGGAGATCTCAGGGAGACATCAGATTGCTTAGGTGAAAATTATAAAATATCATATTGACATGATATGTCGTGATTGATAATTAATGAATACATGAAATCTATTACTGATGCTTCAAATTGCCCCACGGATCCTTTAGGGGTGGATATTGGGTTACGGATCAGAGCGTTACGCCGGGTGAATCATCTTACGCAGGCAGAATTGGCGCGCAGGATTGGTATTCGGACTGGACCTATGAATGCCCTTGAAAAAGGCCATCACATCCCTTCAGGTCGGGTATTATTCCGATTAGCCGAAGTTTTAGAAACCAGTGTCGACTCATTATTAGGAGTAGGCGGACATCGTGGGGCGAGTGGGGCTTCTTTGAAGCTACCGTTATATGTAGCTGAGGCGGGGGCGTCTTATGGGGGAGCCGATCCAGCGGGGGCGCAATGGCCTGTAGCGGTGATGGCGGTCTTGTCTGATGATGTGGCGCTTGACGAGCAGGGGCGGGCGATGGTGGATCAGGTCATTCAGTCCTTCCTGGCGCTGGAAGATTTATGTGGGGCACAGAAGCGAGCGCACATTCCTTTGTATGTGCCCTTTTCGCGCACGCCGTCAGGGATCGATATGTGGGCGCAACAGGTGCGGCAGGTTTTGGGGATAGGGCAGGCGGTGATTTTTGATTATTTGGAATTGCTTGAGAATGCCGGATTGCGCGTGGTGTTCTGTCCGTTGCCGGATCGGCTTCAGAGTGTGGCTTTTTATGATGCGCGCAACGCCAATGCCTTTCTGATCATACGGCAGGGCTTGAATGTCGAGCGGCAGTTATTTGAACTCATCAAACGGTTGGCCTCAATTTACCTATACACGCGACGCGCCTACGGCCAATTGCCGGCAAATGAGGCGGGAGCGTTGGATGATCTGCATGTGGCCCGCCAATTTGCCGCCTTATTTTTGATGCCCACGTCGGCGGTACGGGCGAGTGTGGCGCAATTGGGGATTGAGCCCAAAGGATGGAGTTATGAGTTGCTATTGAGGCTCAAGCATCGCTTTGGTGTTTCCGCGCAATCCTTTTTGTTGCGGTTAGCCGAACTTCAATTGATCGATGGAACAGTAGCCGCCAGCTTGAAGAGCCGGATCGAAGCACATTATCAGCAAACCGCCTTCGGCGAACCCGGCGCCACCCGACGCGTGTTGTCGCCCAACGGACGCTTGGGCGATCTCCTGTTGATCGCGCAGCGGAACCCAGAGACGGCTGAGGAGGCAGTGTCGCTAGGCAAGCGGCTCAAGGGCCTAAAGCTGGTGGGGTTGCCGGAGCTATTAAAATTTCAGATTTCAAATTAGAGATTTTAAATCGTAAAAACAAAAATGAAATTATATGCCCATAGCAAGGAAGGCCGCCCAGTGGAGGAGTGGCAATTACTGGATGATCATTTGAGGAGGGTGGCCGAGAAAGCATCAGAATTTGCAAAAGCGTTTCAGTCTGCGGATTGGGCGTGGAACGTTGGTTGGTTGCATGATCTTGGAAAAGCGGACTCAGCATTCCAAGGGTATCTGTTAAGAGAGAATGACCTTGATGATTCTGATTATGATTCGGGGAGGGTTAATCACTCTTCAGCTGGTGCTGCTTGTGCGGAGGAAAAACTGGGGCCGTGTATCGGACGCATTCTTGCCTACCTTTCCGCTGGGCATCATGCGGGGCTTCCTGACTGGTATTCATCCGAGACTGCCAGTGCCGCGCTTTCTGTTCGACTTCAAGAAGGAAGCGATAATCTTGAGCGAATCTGGCCGTATGCGGAATATATTATTTCGGAGCTTCGCTCCACACCACGTCCGCCAGCATTTGTGAAACCAGCGGATTTTCATCTCTGGATGAGGATGTTGTATTCCTGCCTAGTGGATGCTGATTTTCTGGATACAGAAGGATTTATGCAACCAGATCAAGTTGAGCAGCGAAAAGGGTTTGCCGAAATCGGTAAACTTAAAGCGAAATTTGATCAGTATATGTTTGAGAAAACAGAGAAATCCGAGAAGAGTCAGGTTAATGCTATTCGACAAGAAATACTTGCCGCATGCCGCGCGGCCGCTCAAAAGCCATCAGGGCTTTTTTCTCTCGCTGTGCCAACTGGAGGGGGGAAGACGCTCTCTGGAATGGCCTTTGCTCTGGATCACGCAATGAAGCATGGCAAAGACCGCATCATTTATGTCATTCCCTATACAAGTATCATTGAGCAAACGGCGTCGATTTTTGCCGATATTTTTGGTGCGGAGAACGTTGTTGAACACCATAGTAATCTCGATCCGGACAAGGAAACCCAGCGTTCTCGACTAGCCTCGGAGAATTGGGATGCTCCTATTATTGTTACCACTAATGTTCAATTCTTCGAGTCGCTCTATGGTGCAAAGTCGGGTCGCTGCCGGAAGCTTCATAACATTGTGAATAGTGTTGTTATTCTTGACGAGGCTCAGCTATTGCCACCGGAATTGATAACACCCTGTGTGGAAATCATAAATCAAGTGGTCCGTGATTATCGCGTTACGATGGTGCTTTCCACGGCAACCCAGCCAGCATTACCAAATCTTGCCTTACCAACCGAAATCACGCCCACCGACATGAATTTATATGGCAGACTTAAGCGGATAGAATATATTTTACCCGTGATGGATGTCAGGACTGAATGGCCCGACCTAGCCGAACGATTGAAGCAACATGAACAGGTTCTTTGCGTGGTAAATACACGGCGAGACTGCTTTGATCTGTTTAAGTTGATGCCTGCGGGAACGATTCATCTGTCCGCGCTCATGTGTGGCGAGCATCGGTCGATGGTGATTGCTGAAATTAAACTGAGATTAAAGGCCGGAGAACATGTAAGTGTGATCAGTACTCAGCTTGTTGAGGCGGGGGTGGATATCGATTTTCCGGTGGTATATCGTGCATTGGCGGGGCTTGATTCCATTGCCCAGGTGGCGGGGCGTTGTAATCGGGAAGGTCGCCTCGCCAAAGGCGATGTGAATGTGTTCGTGCCGCCTGACTCAGCGCCACGCGGGCTGCTCAGAAAAGGGGAGGACACGACCCGGGAATTATTATCCTTATCAGGTTTCGATCCACATGATGTGGATGTGTTCAAGCGGTACTTTAGTTTGTTCTATGCCAAGGTAAATGATACTGGGAGTCAGTTTTATGATTTGTTGGTGAAGGATGCCAATCCTAGTTTGAATTTTCAGTTTCGTACGGCTGCTGCTGAATTTAAGTTAATAAAGGATCAGGATCAACGTCATGTCTTTGTGCGATATGGGGACAGTGCGAGGTGGTTAGATCAACTTCGGATAGTTGGTCCCACACGAGAAAATCTCCGTCGGCTACAGCGATATTCGGTAACCCTTTCCCATTGGGCTTTTGCGAAGGCTCTGGCGGATGGATTATTGGAGGAGATTGGGAAGGATTTCTGGTGTTGGATCGGTAATTATGATGTGGTATTTGGTATGGATGTATTTGGTGCCGGACGAACTCCTGAGGATTTAATAATATGAATTTTAAAACGACAAGGGGTGATCAATGAAGGGCTTTTGTCTAGAAGTTAGTGGGCCGTTCGCTTGCTTTACGCGGCCGGAGATGAAGGTGGAGCGTGTTAGTTACGATGTCATCACGCCATCCGCTGCAAGAGCTATTTTTGATGCGATTCTTTGGAAGCCAGCTATCAGGTGGCAGGTGAATAAAATTGAGGTGCTTGCACCTCTCCGATGGGCATCGGTGAGACGGAATGAAATTGGTAAAGTCGCTTCTGCAGCTGGAGGTGGAATTTTCATCGAGGATTCTCGTCAGCAGCGAGCAGGGCTCATTCTTCGCGATGTTAAATATCGAATTTACGCTGAATTTGTTTTCATTCCGCCGGACAAACGAGGCAAAGTGATGAATCCTGTGCCGGAATGGTTAGTGGATGCGGAAGAGGATGCGGGTTTTCGTAATGATGAAACACCCGCCAAGTATGCATCCATGTTTGAACGCAGGGCAAAAAAGGGGCAGTGTTTCAACCAGCCTTATCTTGGATGCCGGGAATTTTCTTGTGACTTTAAATTGGTTGATCCGGTGACTGTCCTGGCAGTACCCATTACCGAAACACGGGATTTGGGATGGATGCTTTACGATCTGGACTTCTCTAATCCAAAAGACATTAATCCGATGTTTTTCAGGGCAGAGATGAAGAATGGTGTCATTCTGGTTCCGGCTCTCGAGTCTGAGGAGGTGCATAAATGATTCTCCAAGCGCTTAAGGAATACTATGACCGGAAGGCTGATTTACCCCGCGAAGGGTGGGAATGGAAAGAAATCGCATTCATCATAGTTCTGAATAATGACGGTGTGCCTGTTAATCTTAACTCAACGGTCGAGGGTATTGGCAAGACGAAGCGGGCAAAGCGATACCTTGTGCCACAGGCAGTTAAGAAGACAAGTGGAGTGCGGTCCAATCTCCTTTGGGAAAATATTGAATATGCGTTAGGTGTAGTGAATAAAGGACTTCCTGAACGTGTGGCTGAACAACACGCGGCATTTAAACAGCGAATCGAAGAACTTGGAGGCGTGAATGATCCAGGGCTTCTTGCTGTAAAAGCTTTTTTAAATCATGGGGATAAGCTTCATTTTTTCGAATCCTTTAGTGATGTTTGGCAACAATTGCTTGATGGCGGGGCGAATTTAACTTTTCAGTTGGCTGGAGAACCGGGGATCGTCCTTGATAGTCCTGTAGTTAGACAATCAGTTGACTCATTGCGTGAAGTTGTACCCGAATGCACTCCATCGAGGTGTCTTGTTTCTGGGGAATTTGATGTAATCGAGCGACTTCATGCGGCCATTAAGGGTGTATGGGGGGCACAAACCAGTGGCGCCAATATTGTGTCTTTCAATTCAAAGGCGTTTTCATCTTACGGTAAGGATCAAGGCGGTAATGCACCAGTAGGTAAAAAAGCATCTTTTGCATATACTACGGCACTGAATCACTTGCTCGATAAAGACTCCAAACAGCGAATGCAGGTTGGGGATGCTTCAACGGTTTTCTGGTCACAAAAAAGCACACGCTTCGAACAGCAGATTATTGATTTTTTCGGGGAACCACCAAAAGACGATCCTGACCGTAATACTCGAGCCGTGAAAAGTTTGTTTAATGCTCCCCAAACGGGCGCGTTTATGGACAACGAAGATGGGGTTAGATTTTACGTGCTGGGCCTTTCACCAAATGCATCCCGGATATCGATTCGATTCTGGATTGAGAATACCGTTATGGGCATGAGCGATAATGTCCGACATCATTTTCAGGATATTCAAATTACGCATGGCCCCAGGGACAATGATGCCATTTCTGTTTTTCGTCTATTGGTCTCAATCGCCGCATTGGGCAAGGCCGATAATATACCTCCTAATCTTTCAGGTGACACCATGCGGTCGATTTTAGTCGGCTTGCCATATCCGCAGACTCTTTTACAGTCCGCCATAAGACGCATTCGAGCAGAACATGAAGTCACTTATCCCCGCGCAGCACTTATTAAGGCATGCATAAATCGTAAAACTAGATTTGAAAACCCAGAAATGAAGGAGGAACTGAAAGTGAGTCTAGATGTAAGCAATTCAAATGTCGGCTATCGGCTTGGTCGATTGTTTGCGACTTTAGAAAAAATTCAAGCTGACGCGCAGGGGAATACCAATGCAACCATACGAGACCGATTCTATGGATCTGCTTCGAGTACACCTGCCACTGTATTTGGGACGTTAATGCGCCTCAAAAACCACCACCTTGCGAAAATGCCTGAGGGCCTCCGCATTGTGCGTGAGAAATTATTGGGGGAGATTATTAGCGGGATTGTTGATTTTCCGGCACATATGAGGTTGGAAGATCAAGGACGCTTCTCGATAGGATATTATCACCAGATGCAGAATTTTTTTACCAAAAAAACAGACAAAGTAGATTAAACAAACTCAAAAGGACAAACATATAATGAACACAGCAATTAAGAATCGCTACGATTTCGTTTTGATTTTCGATGTACAAGATGGCAATCCCAATGGGGATCCTGATGCAGGAAATCTGCCGCGTATGGATGCGGAATCCGGGCAGGGTATAGTCACTGATGTGTGTCTTAAACGGAAAGTGCGCAATTTCGTGCAAATGACGAAGGAATGCAAAGCCCCATTTGATATTTTTATCAAGGAAAAGGCTGTGCTTAATAATTTGATCGATGGTGGTTATACAGCGCTCAAGATCGATCTTGAGAAACCCCCTGCCGACGAAAAGGACGGCAAGAAACGCAACGATAAAGGTAGTGGGCAAGGTTCGGAAGTTTCGCAAGCTCGCGATTATATGTGCAAGGCCTATTTTGATGTTCGTGCCTTTGGTGCTGTTATGTCGACAGGTGCTAATGCGGGCCAAGTACGGGGACCTGTTCAATTGACATTCGGGCGTTCGGTTGATCCCATCGTTACCTTGGAACACTCCATAACTCGAATGGCTGTGGCAACTCAAGCCGAGGCTGAAAAACAAGGGGGCGACAACCGAACTATGGGACGTAAAAATACGGTGCCATACGGTCTCTATGTGGCTCATGGCTTCATTTCTGCGCATCTTGCCAATCAGACGGGTTTTAGTGAGGAGGATCTGAAGCTCTTCTGGGATGCGCTTGTGAATATGTTCGAGCACGATCGCTCGGCCGCCAGGGGTATGATGTCGACCCAGAAATTGGTCGTATTCAAGCATGATTCTGCGCTTGGCAATGCTTCAGCTCACAAACTGTTTGAGCGGGTTGTGCTTAAGCGTAAGGATGAAAATAAACCGGCACGTAGTTTTTCTGATTATGTATTAACGATTGACCGTGCGTCACTCCCCTCCGGCATTTCCATTATCGAAATGCCGTAAGGGCCGCTGTCACGGATCGGAGCATGGCTTACTCGCCAAGGAGAAGTGCTGATGACCAAACATGAATTAACTGCCCATGCGACACCAATAGCTGTTTTTAAAGGGCAGAAAGTACGTCGAATTATCCATCAGAACGAATGGTGGTTTTCCGTCGTGGATATGGTGGCTGCGCTTACTGATAGTCCTGATGCCGGCGCATATTGGAGGAAGCTTAAACAGCGGCTGACAGCGGAGGGAAGTGAAGTCGTGACGTTTTGTCACGGGTTGAAATTGCCTGCGCCGGATGGCAAATTACGGGAAACCGATTGTGCCAATGCTGAAGGCCTCTTCCGCATCATCCAATCTGTCCCGTCACCTAAGGCTGAGCCGTTCAAGAGATGGCTGGCCAAAGTCGGGTTTGAGCGCGTCCAAGAGATCGAAAACCCGGAGCTGGCCACAAAGCGAACCCGGATGCTGTATAAACTCAAAGGCTACAGTGATGACTGGATCGAAAAGCGCATGCGAGGCATCGCCATTCGAGAAGAACTCACGGATGAATGGCAAAATCGAGGCGCCAGCGAGGACAAGGATTATGAGATCCTGACATCCGAAATATCCCAAGCAGCCTTTGGTGTGACCCCTGCGGAATATAAGACAATCAAAGGCCTAAAGCGCGAAAACTTGCGCGATCATATGGATGACTTTGAACTGATTTTCACCATGCTAGGCGAACGCTCAACGACGGAGATCCATCGTCAGGAAGACTCGCGTGGGGTGCCTAAACTCAAGGCGGACGCGCAGGCAGGTGGGCGTATCGCCGGGGATGCCCGTAAAGCTTTGGAAAAACGGTTGAAGCGCCCGATCGTTTCGAGTCAGAACTATTTGAAGGAAAAAGAGGCGCAGAAAAAAATAAACCGCTAATGTTCACTGAAGATGATCTTCTTTCAATTTCCGCCCTTCAACACCTGTTGTTTTGCGAACGGCAATGTGCGTTGATCCATATTGAACACGTTTGGGAGGAAAATCGGCTCACCGTTGAGGGAAAGAATATGCACGAGCGGGTTCATGAACAGTCTTCTGAATCACGGCCCAATGTACGTATTGTGCGTGGCCTTCGCCTGCGTTCCCTTCGTTTGGGGTTGGTTGGCGTGGCGGATGTGGTTGAGTTTCATGGAACTACTAATAAATCTAAAATTTCAGATTTGAAATCCCTCGGTCAACCATTTCCCGTGGAATACAAACGGGGTAAGCCTAAGACCGATCATTCCGATACGGTGCAATTGTGTGCCCAGGCATTGTGTCTTGAAGAAATGATGGAGTGTGCCATACCGAACGGTGCTTTGTTTTATGGTACCATTCGCCGGCGGCTGGATGTCTCATTCGATGATGAATTACGGGCTCTGACCCGCCGTACCGCGTTCCGCCTACACGAACTCATCGACGCGGGTGTTACGCCTCCTGCGGAGTACAGCCCGAAGTGCGAAAATTGTTCACTATTGAATCTGTGCATGCCCAAACAGGTGTCAGCCCATAAGTCTGTAAGTGACTATCTGAGATCTGCAATCTGAAATTTCAAATAGGAGGAAAATGCCGTGAAATACAAGAACTTCGAGGACGTGCCGGTGTGGCAGGCGGGGATTGACCTAACGACACGAATTTTTCAACTGACTGATGATAAAGCCTTTCGCTTTAAAGGCGATATTGCCAACCAGATTCAGCGGGCGGCGCTCTCGGTGCCAAACAATATTGCTGAGGGATTTGAACGAGGAACCACGCCGGAATTGATCACATTTCTCTACTATGCCAAAGGATCTGCTGGCGAAGTGCGCTCTATTTGTCACGTTATTGATCGCCTTGAATATTTCAATCATTTGAAACCTGAAGTTTCAGATCTCAAAGTGCTCGCATCGTCTATTTCTCGGCAACTGTCCGGATGGACCTCGTCTTTGCAGGAGAGCGATATTACTGGGCCACGACACCTTACCGAACAGTCGCGCCAGTCTTATCATCAGAAACATCGTGCCTCGGATTACCTTGATAAATTGAAACGTGAACAGGAAGAGCGCTTACGCCTGTTGAACGAAGAACGGGCTCGTAATGTGTCGAGCGGGAAAGGCGCACCATGAAGAAGCTTCTGAATACCCTCTTTGTGACCACTCAGCAATCGTACCTTTGCCATGAGGGTGAATCGGTCCTGGTGCGAGTTGAGAAGGAAACTAAACTTCGTATTCCCATCCACACATTGGGCAGCATCATTTGCTTCGGGCAGGTGTCATGTAGCCCTCCGTTGATGGGGTTGTGCGGTGAACGAGGGGTGGCCATCAGTTTTCTTTCTGAACAGGGACGGTTCTTGGCTCGGGTTGAGGGGCCTGTGTCTGGAAATGTTTTGCTGCGAAGAGAACAATATCGGCGGGCCGATATTCCTGCCCGTCGTGTGGAGATTGCTCAATCCATTGTGCTGGCTAAAGTGGCAAATTGCCGCACGGTACTTCAGCGAGCGACACGGGATCATGAATCCAAGGCGGGTGCTGAGGAAATTGACAAAGCCGTGTGGATGCTGAACGGAACTTTGGATGCCATCAAGAAAGAACAGGATCTTGAGGTGTTGCGTGGGCGGGAAGGGGAGGCCGCTAATACCTATTTTGGGGTGTTTGACCATCTCATCACGGCCCAGAAGGATCAGTTTTTTTTCAAGGGGCGGAGTCGGCGACCACCTCTTGATAATATGAATGCCCTGTTATCTTTCATCTACACGTTGCTGGCACACGATGCCGCCTCTGCGTTGCATTCAGTTGGCTTGGATCCTCAGGTTGGTTTTCTTCATGCGGAGCGTCCGGGCCGTCCCAGTTTGGCTTTAGATTTGATGGAGGAATTCCGCCCGTTTTTGGCCGATCGACTGGCGTTGTCGCTTGTCAACCTGAAGCAGGTTCAAGGTAAGGGCTTCCGGAAATCCGAGTCTGGTGCGGTGGAAATGACGGACGAGACCCGGAAAGAATTATTAGTAAATTATCAGAAACGGAAACAGGAAGAGATTCTGCATCCCTTTATAGGAGAAACGGCCCCGGTGGGCTTGTTGATGTATCTGCAGGCTTTACTCATGGCTCGGTTCTTACGAGGAGATTTGGATGGTTATCCCCCGTTTATCTGGAAATGACGATGTGCGATGGGTTCAGATCTGAAATGCCTAATGGCAGATGAGGAATCTTTATGTTGGTTTTAGTTAGTTATGATGTCAGCACAAAGACCCCGGCAGGAAAACGTCGGCTGAACCGGGTGGCCAAGGTCTGTTTAGATTATGGTCAACGCGTACAGAATTCGGTGTTTGAATGTGTTGTCGATCCAGCACAATGGGCGGCATGTCGGCATCGACTTGAGGATGTGTTCAACCCCGATGAAGATAGTTTGAGATTTTATTTTCTTGGCGCGAATTGGCATCACCGGGTGGAGCATATGGGGGCTAAACCGACGGTTGATGTCGAAGGCCCTCTTATCATTTAAAGATACCCGCGAACCGGTAGCATACATAATATCTCTAGTTGGTTCGCGCCTTTCGTAACTCACTTTGCGAAAATACGTTATGACTCGGATGATCTTTTTCAACTGAATCTTATAACCCTTTTCGGCCGGTTCGCGGAAAAGCCCTTCTTGGATTTTCTGGCGCAACAGGTTACAAATCAAGCGTCGCCCCCTTCGCGGGGGCGTGGATTGAAACTCCCATGTGCCATAGCATACGCAACATATCGTGTCGCCCCCTTCGCGGGGGCGTGGATTGAAACCCGCCAGAGAGCAGCGCATAGGGATGCAGCGGGTGTCGCCCCCTTCGCGGGGGCGTGGATTGAAACTGCTTTAATCACGTCGCGATTAAGCTTCTGCACGTCGCCCCCTTCGCGGGGGCGTGGATTGAAACGCCAATCTAGCTTGATTGGTCGCTAGGCGGGAGTCGCCCCCTTCGCGGGGGCGTGGATTGAAACATGTGCAAATACGTCATCCACAATCTACCATTGAGTCGCCCCCTTCGCGGGGGCGTGGATTGAAACGTTAGTGAATCCGTAGAAGTGGGATAACTCGGTGTCGCCCCCTTCGCGGGGGCGTGGATTGAAACTCGCATCCACTTGGGTTCAAGGACTTCTCTACCAGGTCGCCCCCTTCGCGGGGGCGTGGATTGAAACACACGGTAGAATGCTTCGATAATTGGTGCTCAGGTCGCCCCCTTCGCGGGGGCGTGGATTGAAACATGTAATTCAAATCCCCGATACACGCGTCGTGTGTCGCCCCCTTCGCGGGGGCGTGGATTGAAACCATTTCGACGGCATTGTAAATCAACGCAAACGTGTCGCCCCCTTCGCGGGGGCGTGGATTGAAACTATATCAATGGTTTATGCTTTTGAATTTTCGCCGTCGCCCCCTTCGCGGGGGCGTGGATTGAAACTCTAAGCGATCTTGTACGCCGTTGACCCACGGGGTCGCCCC
>JBBQNS010000010.1:0-54064 GCA_038330175.1 Kiritimatiellia bacterium | reverse complement strand
GGCCGCTCCGATGCCCAAATCACCGCTTCGTGGTCCTCGACCACCCCTTCCGCCCACCTTTAGACCCCTTTTCGGACATACTAACCGCGCCCCAAGGCTCACTTACTCCGCCAAAGGCTCACTTACTTTGTCCTTTGACCGCGGGTTGTGATGCCATACGCCTGACTGCGCACGTGCATCAGGAGATGGTTGAGGACGGGATCACATATGAGCCGATGACGCCGAAATGGGTGTCGCCATTCAGGAGGGGAGAAAGATTATGAAATGCAGTATTTCCGGATGCCCTGGCCATTATGAAAATAAGGTTATTGTTCACGCCGTGAATCGCGGCTCGGATGTCTTTGTTTTTGAGGGGTGCCAAGGGACAGACACCGTGAAGCCCATCGCCTAAGTCAGGAACGTCTTGATCATGACACCTCTGGAACACGCTGACCACGCGGCTCAGCAAGCTTCGCCCTCCAGAAGAACATGATATACAGAGACGAGATGTTTCTTTTGGAGGGCGAGGCTTGCCGAGCCGCGTAAACAAACGGTGCTGTAGGGGAAATATGCAAGCGGGGTCACGACAAGCGACAATTGACAGGGGACTGTGATGCCGACTATTGCATACATTCAGACTTCCTGGTCTCGCCGGAAAATGACTTGGCACTTTTGTAGACGCGGCGCCCTCGCCGCGTTCTCGTCCGATAGCGAAAAGCGGCGAGGGCGCCGCTTCTACGATGGTTCCGCATGTCTGAAATAGTGCCAAGTCATTTTCCGAAATCCTGGCGGCCATCCATCGGCGATCAGGCCGCCCACCAACACCAGAAAGTGCCAGGAAAAAATTGCTTTCAAACATGTAACACTTTCCCACAGAGGCGATTAAGAAATGCCTCAAAAGAGAGTCCTAGCACACTCAAGAACTCAATGCCTCTTTAGCGAAATCAGGAAGTCTGAACGTAGCCATTTTGAAGTTTACGCAGAAGGGAGAATGTTGCACTGGCCTGAACTGGATGAGGATATCGAGGTGCAGCACATCGTTGGAGGGCAGATGCCTGTCAAGTTGAGTGGCACGGTCTCCGCTGTCGCCGAGCCGCACGCTGAGTATGGCGCTGGCAGTTCTCATCAGCTAGAAGGGCGCTCCAAGGGAACGGCAACGAGGAGAATGGCTAAGTGCGCGTTAAAAAAAATATCATGAACCAACCTAAAGTCGCCCACCCCTAACCCCTCCAAGGCGGAGATCTCAATCTGGGTTCCTTTCTTAAACCTAGCCCAGCAGTGCCGAAACCAAGAGGAAGATTTTGAACAGAAGCACGCAAAGCCCGTTCGACAGGCTCAGGGCAGGTCGGCTGCGGCGAGTACGCCGCAACCGCGTTATTCGGGACAGGCAACGTACGCCCCACCGTTCAAATGATGTGAGCTAATGCTTTCCCTTTTTCTGCGGTGTGCTATATTCGGATCTGAATTCAGATCCATTAACAGAAAGGTGCCATATGCATTTGTCGGAGACCATTGTTCCCATTAGCGAGGCCAAAACCCATACCGCCCGATTGTTCAATGCCGTAGCCGAGGGGCGGCGACCGGTTTTTATTACGCAGAATGGACGAGCTAGGGTGGTGGTGGTGGATATCCAGACTTATGAGGAGACGAGGGAAACGATGGCTTTGCTCAAGATCATGGTCATGGGGCGGCAGGATGTGACCGCACGTCGGTACAAGCCGGTCAAAGAGGTGTTCTCGGGGATTCGCAGCCGAATTGCGGCTGGCCAAAAGCCATGACCCGCTGCCAAGTCAATATCACCGAGGAGGCGGATCGGGATTTATTTGATATAGGTGCCTATATCGCCAGGAATGAGTCTTTCAAACGGGCATCAGAATTAATGGATGCCCTTGAAGTTGCATGTTTAGCCTTGATCAACTATCCCGGCAGAGGACATATCCCGCCTGAGATGAGACGTATTGGAGTAACCCTTTATCGGGAAACTCATTACCAAGTTTACCGAATTATTTATGAAATCTCCGGGGGCGATGTGTTCGTGTACGCGGTCGTGGATGGTCGACGGGATTTGCAGTCATTCTTGGAACAGCGGTTGTTGAGACCGGAGGCGTAAGCTAGATCGAGTGGCAAGAATGGCGCTATAGTTGAATGTTCGAATGGGTTAGTAATATCTCGAATTTCATAGGGCCTGCGCTCGCGCAGTGCCGTCTTGCGGAAATGAGAGTTACAGAGGGGATGGGGTGTTTGTTCCCCGATGCTTCTTGCAGGGACGGAGAAGAAATATTTAACAGGATATTCAGGATATTCAGGATAAAAAGAGCATAGGGTGCCAAGGGGCAGGCAACGTGAAGCCCCTCGCCTAAGTTAGGAATGTCTTGATCATGACACCTCTGAATCACGCTGACCACGCGGCTCAGCAAGCTTCGCCTTCCAGTTCCAGAAGAACATGATATACAGAGACGAGATGTTTCTTTTGGAGGGCGAGGCTTGCCGAGCCGCATAAATAAACGGTGCTGTAGGGGAAATATGCAAGCTGAGATCACGTCTTGACAAGCGATAGCTGTTTAGGTTTGTGGCTTCGCCGTAGCTCGCAGTCAAGTTATCACGTTTACTTGACGTAAAAATGCTAATAAGTATATTGCGATAGTAGTTGCGGTTTTTACTAGGTTGACAAACTGTTTTGAATGTGAAGAAATTGCGAATATATGTGGACACATCTGTTGTCGGCGGGTGTTGTGATGTTGAATTCAAGGTTGCCAGTCTTGCCTTTATGGAAATGGTGAAGCGAGGCGAGGTAACCCTGATCATGTCTAATATTTTAGCGGTGGAATTAGAGGGCGCTCCACGCCAAGTTCAGGATATTCTGGTGGATTTGCCGACAACAAGCATGGAGGCCGTTTGTGAGTCAGATGAGGCTCGGCGTTTGAGAGATATGTATCTTAAGGACGGAGTGGTCAATCCTGCACATTCCAATGATGCTCTCCATGTTGCGATAGCCACAGTTGCTAAGGCCGATATGATTGTAAGCTGGAATTTCAAACACATCGTTCATTTTGAAAAAATCTGGGGGTTCAATGCTGTCAATCTGCGCGAAGGCTATGGGAATCTCGTGATATACTCGCCCTTGGAGGTGGTTTGATGAAAAGCTCAAAAACTATTCATTGTATTCAACTGAAGGATGAGATTCAACAGGCACTGTTGAGGGAATATGAAGGCATGACCGACGAGCAACGGGCGTGTGCGATGGAGCAGAAAATGGCGTCGTCGGATTCACCCGTGGCCAAATTGTGGTATGAATTGGCTTCCTCGAAACCAGTATTACAGGTAGCTGAACCTCGCATGGCGTATCGTTCACCAGTCACCCACCCCTAACAACCCCTCCTAAGGAGGGGATATCAACCTGGCTCCCCTTCTTAAACAGAAAAACTTTCACGATGTACCGCGAATTCTATGGTTTAAATGAGGTGCCTTTCAATGTCACCAGTGACCCCAGTTTCCTCTACCTCAGCCCGACGCATCAGGAGGCGTTAGATCACCTGCGTTACGGGATCGAGCATCGTAAGGGGTTCTTGGCGCTTACTGGCGAAATCGGGGCGGGTAAAACCACCCTCTGCCGCGCCTTGATCAATCACCTCGATGCGAAGGTCAAGGTCGCCTTGATCCTCAATTCTGTCCTACCTGAAGTCCAGCTCCTGGAAGCCATTGTCGAGGACTTCGGCATTACCGTTGAAAAGCGAACCAAAGGGTCCTTAATCAAAAAGGTGAATCAGTTCCTGCTGCAACAACTTTCGCTGGGACATAATGCGGTGCTGATTATCGATGAGGCCCAGAATATGCGTTTTCCGGCTCTTGAGACCATCCGGATGCTTTCCAATCTTGAGACGGAGAAGGAGAAGCTCCTCCAAATCGTGTTGGTCGGCCAGCCGCAATTGAGGGATAAACTCAATGCACCGGAACTGGTTCAGCTCAAACAGCGTATTGCGATTCGATTTCATATCCGGGCGCTGAATGAAGCCGAGGTGGCGGACTACATCAAGCACAGGCTTGAGGTCGCTGGGTCGCGAGGCAAGGTTGGGTTTAGTCCTGATGCCATCAAGGCCATCTACGACCATACTGGCGGGGTGCCGCGGTTGATCAATATCCTGGCTGACAAGGCGCTTCTCAGGGGATTTGTGAAGGAGGTTTTCACATTGGATCGCCTTCTGGTTCAGGAATGTATCAGGGAGCTTGATGGCGAGCATCTCGTTTAGGGGGGTAATCGTATGAGCACGATAAGTGAAGCATTGCGAAAAGTTCAGAATCAGCGAATGCCTGGCATTCCTGCTCCCGCTACCCCGCAAAATCAGGTCCCTGAGAAAATATCGCGTGCTTTACTGTTTTTTTTGATTTTGCTCGCCGTGCTGATCACGGCCGGTATTTTACTTTATTGCTTCCGTAGCCCCTCGTTCCCGAATGTGGCGGGGTACGGGATATTGCCGGTTCCGCCAGTGAATTTAGAGCCTGTCGCAGATAAGGCCCCTGTTAAGGTTGATCCCCCTGTGGTCGTCCCAGTCGAGCCCCCAGCTCCGGCCCCGGCCCTGCCCCCAGCCACTGCGGGTGTGGTAACGCAGCCCATTTCTACCCATTCCGTCAGAACAGACCTCCCGGTCCTGGGGGGGATCTTCTATTCTGAGAAAAGACCCGTTGCCATAATCAATGGCTCTTCGTTAATGGAAGGTGAGAAGGTCGGCCGGTATCAAGTCATCAAAATAAACGTCTACAGCGTTACCCTGAAATGTGATGACGGAGAAGTCGAACTTAGGCTCAATTAGATATGAAATCATACGGTCATTTTGATGATGTGCATCGGGCTTATGTGGTGACCGATCCGGTTACCCCGCGCCCTTGGATCAACTATCTGGGCAATGGGCGGCTCTCAGCCTTTATCAGTCAGAACGCTGGCGGGTTATTATGGCTACACGAGCCGTACACCCAGCGCCTCTCGCGTTACCATTATCTCCCTGCGCCGGGCGATCGGCCTGGTTTCTATATCTACATCCGCAATCGCCTGACGGAAACGGTGTGGAACCCCCATTTTGCACCAACCTGTACCCCTCTGGATTTTTTCGAGTGCCGGCAGTCACCAGGCGTGACGACATGTGTTGGTGAAAAAGAGGGCCTCCGTGTGGAGGTCTCGTATGGCATTCCTCCGGACGACGACGTTATGCTTTGGCAGGTGCGTGTTACCAATAGAGGTGCCGAAACCGCAGAGCTCGAGGTTGCCAGTTATCTGGAGTTCGGGCTTTTGGAATTTATGCGCGAAGTGATCGGCTGGTGTTATCTCAAGAGCCACTTCGGCTTGGTGTATGATCCCAAGGCCAAGTGCATTCGGTATGACTATCACGTCTTTGAGGCGCCTTCCACTCCGGCGATGGCTTTCGCCTGCACCGCGCCCGTTGCCCGTTTCGACTGTTCCCGCGATGCCTTTATTGGACGAACCGGCACATTGGAGCACCCCGAAACGCTGAAGCCCGGCCATGACCTGACTAATTCTGAACTTCCCGGAGGCGGGCATGCTTGCGCGACGTTGGGGGTTGATCTGACACTGGCGCCAGGTGAATCCCGTGACTTTGGATATTGCTTTGCCGCAGGGGGCTCGTGGGAAATCGTCAATGCATGGCTTGCTAAGTATGCGGCTGTGGCGGCCGTCAAGCAGGGTATGGATGCCATTCGTGGGGCCTGGGAATTACGCTTCGCCGCGCTGCAGGTGCAAACCGGCCTTCCTGATGTTGACCGGTTTGTCAACACGTGGAACCCTTATAATGCGGCCGTGGCATTGGAGCACTGCCGCATCATTTCCACCGATCACATGGGCACCGATGGGCTCCGCTACCGCGATACCACGCAGGATGCCTTGGCGGTGGCGCATTTTGATGCCGACTTCGCTATGGCGCGCATGCGGCTGGTGCTGGCTCAGCAGAGCCGGGATGGCGGGGGATGCTTCGGGTTCTATCCTCATACCTCACGTCCAACGTCTGACGCCCCGCACCGTTCCGATAACACCGTGTGGCCGGTCTATACAATGAAGAGTCTCCTGGCAGAGACCGGTAATGCCGAACTGCTGCAAGAGATGATTCCCTATCGCGACGGTGGCAAAGGCACCGTCTACGAGCATCTGCGGAATGGCCTGGAGCATATTTACCAGCGGCGCGGGCCACAGGGGCTGCCGACGGTATTTCATGCCGACTGGAATGACGGGCTGGCCCTTTTCGGGGACGAACAGGCCGAGAGCGTCATGCTGGGACTCCAACTTGTGGCGGCGTGCCGGGACTTTCGGGAGTTGGCCTTGCGATACGGCGACACGCGTGATGCGGCATGGTGCGAGAAGGTGGAGCGGGAGTTGTCCGCCATCCTGAACTCGAAAGTGTCATGGGATGGAGCTTGGTATCGCCGTCTTCTGCTCAGCAACGGCAAGGTGGTGGGAAGCTCCCGCTGCAGGCAGGGGCAGATCTATCTCGACGTGCAGCCTTGGGCCGTGCTTTCCGGTGTCGGGGACGCCGGTGGGCGGGGGGCGCAAGCGATGGCGTCCTTGCATGACCGACTCGGTACGGAGTACGGACTGGCCATTGTCGCTCCGCCGTATCGCGGGTTTCCTGAACCAGAAGACAAGCCGCTTGGCTCCAATCCGGGAACAAATGAGAACGGTGGCATATTCTGCCATGCAAACACCTGGGCCATCATTGCCGAATGTATGCTGGGGAATGCCGAGCGGGCTTTTGAGTACTACCTGAAACTCCTGCCGGAGAGGGTGATAGGCAAGGTTGGCGCCGATCACTACGAGCGTGAGCCCTATGCCTATGTCTCAACACTACTGGGCCCGGAAAATTCCAACTGCGGACGAGCAGGCATCTCCTGGCTGACAGGAACCGCCAGCTGGATGTACATCGCGGTTACCCACTATATTCTAGGCATACGCCCGACACTGGATGGCCTGCTGATCTGTCCCTGCCTGCCCAAGGCCCTTACAAAAATTGCGATCACTCGGCATTTTCGCGGGACGGAGTATGATATTGAAATCCATCATGCCGGTACGGGCATGATGGAGGTCTGGGCCGATGGGCAACTGGTGCTTGACGGGCTTTTGAAGCCCTCTTCGGCAAAACAGGTCAAGGTCGTCTGCCGCTGTTGACTAGAATAGGAATGCAAGTGTTTGTGGGCTGTCTCCTGAATCCTGGCTTATGGGTAATACCGGTCGATTTCCTCACGTGCCAGGTCGACGGCGCGGCGGGCTTTATCAAGATTACCGTGCATGGAATACACGTCCCGAACGACAAATTCTAGAGGGACGTTTTTGCCCTTTACCGCTTCCAGGGTTCCGCGGATCTCGGCGCGCCAGGCGGTCTCATTGAGAACCACATCCAGCCCGAGAAGGTTTGGGTCGGGCTTGCGCGAGAATATGATGCTCTTTCCTGCAAGCGAGTCAGCCATGTATTTTTGGTTCGCCCACTTTGAGATTGAAACGGCCTTCAGATGGGGGAGCTTGCTGAGCGACGTCTCCCAAATGGGATCGGCTGGCTCACAACAGCCCCAATAAACCAGACCATACATTTCAGCCAGATCCCGGTAATAGGGGAAGATAAACTCATGAAAGAGTTCAGGGGAGACTCCCACCGTCTCCTGACTATCCATGCCCGCCCACATATCAGAGAGCTTCACCTCGCCCGGTGGAACGACCTTTTTAGGTAATAGGGATGTGAAATTATAGCAGGTGCCGCAGGTACACTGGTTCTGATTGTTGAGCGCCAGCAGGCCTTCTTTCTCTGCCCACTGCGCCATGCGCCGGGCGTTATCCCGCATCATCCCCATTAGACCATGAAGCTTGTCGGGGCAGTCGTACATGGCGATGAAAAAAGTTTCCATCGACATCAGCCGCATCAAACGCTGCGTCAGATAGTTATTCCCGTAGACCCCGCTACGGATCACCACAGGCAGAAGATCGCCAAAGGAAGATTCCAGAAAAGCCTTTTCCTCCTGGGTGCTTTCCCGGTTGACTCCGAAGGTGGACGGCTTGATCATGGCGTATCCATCGGCGGCAAGATCCTTGATTGGGTGCTGGAAGTGATACCCGGTCTCAACCCCTTCCGAATCCTTGGCGTGATCGGTCTTGATCTCCATGCCGAATTCGTCGCACCAGACATGCCAGCCCATATCCAGGGTATCTGGGCAGACGTGGTCATCATTTAATATCTCATGGTGACGGATATTCCGCAGAAAGCCCCTTTCCAGCTGGCGCCCGTAATCACTGCTACATTGGAGCAGGCGATCCGGCAGAAAATCTCGATCAAAAGTCCAGCTTTCAATAGCAAAAGGCGGGCGCGCCCCCGGCACGCCATCATTCATCTCCTGCCAAAGGCGTTTACGCTCAGCCATGATGGGCAAGGCCGCCAGTTCAGCCTGTCGGGCACCAAGTTTTCGCAGAATCAGAAGCTCGTTAGAGGGAAGCGAAAAATGAGACATAAGCTGGTCCTTATCGGTATAATATTGCTATTTAGAATTCACTTAGAGCACTGATAGCAATATGTTATCGTAGGTTCAATCTGAGAGTATTGCTAATAAGCCAACATTCTTGCTATGAAGAAAAAACAGATAGGAGACACGGCCAGTGTCCTTGGGCAGACTACCTTTAGCTGTGCCCAATCTCAGGCGCTATCCCGTCTGGAGGAATGCTGTATCATGGGGGGGCACTGGCGGGTCACGACCCATGGGATACATAACCGCCTGATTGATGAGACCGTTCTGATTGCCTGCGTTGCGGGCTCCGGCTGGCTGAAGATCCAGGAACGTCGTTTTAACATCAAGGCTGGTGACATTTTTTGCTGTCCACCCTCCCTGTCCCATGGGTATAGGTGTGGGGAAGAGGGGTGGGAGATCTACTGGACCCACTGCCAGGGCCGACAAGTTACCACCTTATGCGAGGCGGCCGGCTTGAATGCAGTCACTCCTGTCCGGCCGCTTGCTCATTATCCTCAAGTGCGGGAGGCGTTCGCCGTATTGGTTGATGGGCTGGCCATTGGGGGAAATGAAAGCCCTTGGTTGGCGGCTCGGAACCTCCACACTCTTCTGCACGCTTTGGTTTGGCACCACTGCAAACCCGCCAAAGGCCAGAGCTTGGCGGACCTAGTCAAGGAGGGCTGTGAGAGTCTGGACGAACTGGTCGCCGCCTCGGGATATTCCCGTTTCCATTTTTGTAGACTTTTCAAAGCGGAGACCGGACAGACCCCATGGCAATACGTGCTGGATCGAAGACTTGGGCGAGCCAGGGAGTTATTGCTTGGGAGTCACCTTTCGATTAAGGAAATTGCGAGTAAACTCGGCTTCAACAACCCTGATTATTTTTCCCGCATTTTCAGCCGTAATAGCGGTGTTACCCCTAAATGCTACAGGGGCCGCCACATTATTTTGCCACCCCCTTCACACCGTGCTAAATCGTTGCTGCAAGGGTAATTTCTCTAATTTGCTGTTGAATTTGATGGCATCCTGCGTGCAGATGGGGCGCCGTGAACCGACTGTGGGGTTGGTTAAAGTGGGCCCGGTCGGACTTGAACCGACGACCAAAGGATTATGAGTCCTCCGCTCTGACCAACTGAGCTACGGGCCCGTCATCTGTAAAGACGAGCGGGGTGTATTATGCCTTTCGCCGCGATGACCGCAAGAATCTTTTCATAAGTTGACGTTTAATCCGACCTGTAGGAAGCGCCCTTGGGCGCGATAGGTCACCAAGGGAAGCACCAGGAATCGGGCGCAAGCGCTCCTCCTACATGCAGATAGGTCGCCATAGGGGCACCAGGAATCGGGCGCAAGCGGTCACATATACGCGGCGCTGATGGGGCGAAGGAATGCCAAACCGAAACTCATTCCGCCCGGATGGCAATGCTGGACCCGGGCTTGTGCCATGACTTGTTTGCGGTAACCCGCTTTAAAAGGGCCCCATTCGGGGATCTGAAACGACACATAGCATGCACTCATCAGCGCGGGAATCGTCGCGCACTCAACCCGCATGCCGCCGTTGGAAATATCACGAGCCGTAGCATTTAAAATGGAGAGATGACCGGGGGTTTCGAGGTGTACTTCCACCGGCAGGCCGCACGGGAATCGCTGAAAACGCCGCCTATTCTGGAGGATCTTTTCTCGGCGAGCCTTGGGCCGACTCAAAAATCGGTTCACTCGTCCCGCTATTGAACGCCTGACTTGGCTTACCACCGCATTCATATTTACCTCACGTTTCTTTCCTATTTTCTGAATTATACATCTGCAACCATGTGCCCGCCAAGGGGAAATGCCATGAAAATTAATCTTTTTTCAAGATTCTGACTCCTGAATGCCCTCTTGCAAAAGCGCTAAAGAGGGTTTTTGCAAGAGGCTCGGAGCCCAATGCCACTAACATTTCGAAGTCTATTAATAAAAAGATGTACCACCCGCTTCGCTTGAGGCGCGGAGGCACAGAGAATACAAGGAGAATGTGGCGGCATTTTTAATTCCGGATTACCTGAATGAAAAATCCCGCCACGGTTTCTTGGAGCCATACCTAGAGAAAGAGGAGAAAAATAGGCCAATACTGCGTGAAAAACCTTAACCTTAGCCTTTGAAGACGAGTATGTAAGGATTATCGGTAGCTCCTCCCACTCAAGGTATTCCTCCGAGAAACCGTGGCGTTTATTTTGGCTGCATGTACTCATGTAGCCAAAATAAACGCCACATTTGTATTTTCGCAGGTATTCTCCGTGTCTCCGCGCCTCAAGCTTGGTACTCCAGGCGTGTGGTGAACTACTTTTAGATACAGCGCCATCAAAGAGTTGCGTTTGAAATGTTAGTGGCATTGGGCTCGGAGCCTGTCAGGCTTCACGCCTGCTTTCTATTACCCATAAGTCGAGAGGAGGACTTCACCACCAGCCAACGCTCTACGCTACGCTGCGAGCGAAGGCTGGTGGTGAAGCAATCTTTTCCGCGGTATTTGTGGGTAATAGAAAGTTCATGCCTCTGGTGACTGTGCAACTGGCGGTATCCGCCGGTAATGACTATTGAGTTAAATTATAATCTTCTCCCTTGCCCTTAAGCGGCCCGAACATTTACACTCTGAGATATGAAAGTTGAACTTCTTGCCATTACCCCGGAAGCGGAACGTATCATCGAAATTGCCGCCCGAACTTGTTATCAGAGCGGCGACAAAATGGTGCCTGAAAAAATGGGAGAACTGCTCCCCAAGCTTATTGCCATGGGTCATGAATCCCCATTTGAGCACGGCTATGCCACTTTTCGAATCAGTGATGTGTCGCGTGCCATGACCCACCAATTGGTGCGGCATCGACTCCTCTCCGTTTCTCAGAAAAGTCAGCGGTATGTTTCCGAATCGACATTTAGCTGGGTGGTGCCCCCTGCGATAAGTGACGGAGATAAACCTGAGTATGACCAGGATATGATTGCCATTCGGGACATGTATGAAAAATGGAAAGCCAAGGGGCTTAAAAGCGAGGATGCCCGCTTTGTGCTTCCCAATGCTTGTACGACCGAACTTGTGGTTTCCGCTAACTTCAGGGAGTGGCGTCATATTTTTCAAGTGCGATGTCATCGCCGTGCCCAATGGGAAATCAGGGATGTGTGTTTGGAGATGTTGAAGGCACTCCATCAACACGCCCCGCATGTCTTTGCCGATATCTGGGCTCAAGCCAATATTAAAGGATCCCAATGATTACCCGAGAAACTGATTATTCGATGCGCTTGGTTGTGGCGCTTGCAGACCGCCACAGGAAGGGGATTTTATCTGCTTCCTCTGCCGAGGTGGCGGCGGAAATGGATATTCCCTATCGATTTTTAAGAAAACTGGTCAAAAGATTAGTTGTCGGGGGAGTAATCGAAAGTAAGCGAGGAAAAGGGGGCGGAGTGGCCTTAGCAAAAAATCCGCAAGCTATTTCATTATATGACATCATGAAAGTGATGGGGCCCAGAGGAGTGGAGATAAGCCTTTGTACGTCTGATCCGAAGTCGTGCAGTCGGGCGGCCTTGTGTAAAATGCAACGTGAGTTTTCTAGCATTCAAGCCGAGGTTGACAAGCGCTTGAAGCGTTTACGTTTTTCAGATCTTGTCTAGGTGCCTATCCCGCGCCATTCGACAGGCTCATGGCCGGCAAGCGCTGCTCCTACCGTAGAAGCGGCGCCCTCGCCGCTTTTAGCTCCTATAGAAGTAAGTGAATTAAAAAAGATCTTGATAATGATACGCAGATAGTGTCATTATCTTGTTTAAGTTAAATATCCGGTATGTACCGGTGTTAGTAAGTAAAAAATAAAGGAGATGATGATATGTCCGTATTAGTCACAAAGTATGCACCTGATTTTACCGCGCAAGCGGTGATGCCCGACAACCAGATCAAGGAACTGACCCTTTCTTGCTATCGCGGAAAGTATGTGGTTCTGTTTTTCTATCCTTTGGATTTCACGTTTGTGTGTCCTTCGGAAATTTTGGCTTTTAATAAAGCCGTGAAGGTATTCGAAAAGAAGGGTGCCGTTGTTTTGGGGATATCCGTGGATTCTCAGTTTTCGCACTTTGCCTGGCGGAACACGCCGGTTGACAAAGGTGGTATTGGCGAAATCGGTTTCCCCTTGGTAGCCGATCTGGATAAGAAAATAGCACGCGATTATGATGTGCTGTTGAACGACGCCGTCGCCTTGCGTGGGTTGTTCCTGATTGACCAGAAGGGGATTGTCCGTCACCAGTTGGTCAACGATTTGCCTATTGGTCGCAATGTCGAAGAGGCCATTCGCACTTTAGATGCCCTCAAGTTCCATGAGGAACACGGCGACGTGTGTCCTGCAAACTGGAAAGAGGGAGATGAGGCGATGAAACCAACGGCCGCAGGCGTGGCAAGTTACTTGACTAAACACGCCAAGTAAGAACCTTTTAAATAAAGTTTACTGATCAAATTGTAGCCCGCGCCTAAAGCTTCTGTTGAGAAGTTAGGCGTGATTTTTACGTGTTGGGGCAGGTTGCTTTTTGGAGGGCGAAGCTTGCTGAGCCGCGTGGGCAGGGTGAATCATGCGAGCTCATCGAGGCCGGCACGCTCTTAGGTGAGGATTAGGGGCGCATGACAAAATTCTTCATGCAGTCCAGGTGTGTCAGTTAACACTCATGTGGAAAAGAGTTTTGAACAGAAGCACACGAATATCGCGAAGGATTTTGGGTTACGCTTCGCGGAATACAGTACCCTGCATGGTGTTTTGCAATATTCACCGCGTCATACGGCGTACCCGCCGTATGGCGCCTTAGCGTGCTTCTGTTCAAAATCTTCCTCTTGGTTCCGGCTAAGCTGGGTTAGGGCAGTCGGCAAACTCGCTTGAAATGCCGACTACTTTGTATTATGTTGATTTTCTGCAACGGAGAAATGTTGCGTGCGTATTTTTAATGTGGTTGTCTTCGGGACAGGGTGCTTCACCCATGAGGTGATAATTCCCAACCGGCGGTTAAAGCCCGCGAGTCTTGCGCGAGCAGGACAGACACGGTGAAATGCCGTGGCCGACAGTGATGGTGGCGTTTATGCGCCTCTTAGTCTGGATGGGAGAAGACAGAACCGGCATCTGTTTTGCCGTTCATTGTCCCGAAGATTTAATAGTCTTCGGTTTTTTTTTGGTGGTTTGGGTTTGTTGGCGCAGGCTGGCAAATTCAAGGGAGAATGATGATGAGCAAAAAGAGTGAAATATTTGACCCTATTGAGACCGTGATTGCCGATATGCGCCGCGGCAAAATGGTGGTGGTCACAGATGATGAGAATCGTGAGAACGAGGGAGATCTCATCATGGCCGCTGATAAAATTACCGATAGCGCCATTAATTTCATGGCACGCTTTGGGCGCGGTCTCGTGTGTATTGCCATGACCAAGGAGCGTCTTGATGAACTCAATATCCGCACGATGGTAAATCGCGGAGTGGGCGATCATTTTGGTACCGCCTTTATGGAGTCAGTCGATGCGCACAAGGGGGTTTCTACTGGTATCAGTGCCCATGATCGAGCCTTGACGATTAAAACATTGGTCGCACCAGACTCCAAGCGCCACGACTTAATCAGTCCTGGGCACATGTTTCCGTTGCAAGCCAAAGAAGGCGGTGTTTTGCGCCGAGCTGGCCATACTGAGGCGGCGGTAGATCTCGCCCGGCTGGCAGGGTTGGCACCTGCGGGGGTGATTTGCGAGATCATGAAGGACAATGGGGAGATGGCGCGTTTGCCTGAACTGCGGAAATTCGCCAAAAAACACAGTCTGAAATTTGCCACCATTGCGAGTTTGATTGAGTATCGTCGCCGTGAGGAGCGCCTGGTGGAGCTGGAGCGAACGGTGGATATGCCAACCCGGCATGGGCTGTTCAAGTTGAAACTCTATCGCTCCATCTTGGATAATGAAAACCATTTGGCCCTTGTTATGGGGGATCCGCGGAAGGCAAAATCACCTCTCGTTCGGGTACATAGTGAATGCTTAACGGGGGATGTTTTCGGCTCTATGCGGTGCGATTGCGGAGATCAGCTTGCCAAGGCCATGGATATGGTCGCTCATGAGAAGGTCGGGGTTATTCTCTATATGCGGCAGGAGGGGCGTGGCATTGGGTTGGCCAATAAATTGCACGCGTATTCACTGCAAGAAAAGGGGCTTGATACCGTAGAGGCCAATGAAAAGCTTGGGTTTAAGGCTGATTTAAGGGATTATGGCGTCGGTGCCCAGATTTTGGCTGATCTCGGATTGACTAAAATCCGCTTGATAACGAACAATCCGCGAAAGGTTGTTGGGCTTAAAGCCTATGGACTGAGCATTTCGGCGCGGGTCCCGTTGATTTTGCCATCAAACGAACATAGCCAGCGGTATCTCGCTACTAAAAAGAAAAAATTAGGCCATTACTTGTAAGATAACGTGAAGCGGTGTTTGATAAATTTTAGAAAGGAGCATTAATGAGTGCAAATGTGAAAGAAGTGTCGGGAAATCTGATTGGGCAGGGTTTAAAATTCAGCATTGTGGTCAGTCGATTTAACGACTTGTTTACCAAGGAATTAGTAGGGGGCGCCATTGATTGTTTCGTACGCCATGGCGTGCATGAAAAAGACATCACGGTGGCCTGGGTCCCTGGCGCCAACGAATTGCCCTTCGTTGTTCAGCAGTTAGCGGTTAAAGGTGGACAAAATGCCATTGTGGCGCTCGGCGTCGTGATACAAGGGGCAACCCCGCATGCCGACTTGATTAATGCCCAGGTGTCACGGGCATTGTCCGGTATTGCGCTCGACAAGCAGATCCCCGTGATTAACTCCGTGGTCTGTGCGGATAATTTGGAACAAGCCATTGAGCGCTGTGGCACCAAGGCCGGCAATAAGGGCTGGAGTGGGGCTTTGGCCGCCATTGAGATGGCGAATTTGTGCAAGCAGATGGGAGCTTAATATGGGGTCTCGACGAGATGCCCGCGAATCAGCGGTGCAGATCCTGTTTCAACTGGATTTCAACCCGGGTGAATTGGACACCACCTTGGCGTCCTATTGGCTGGAGCGTAAAGTGGCCGCCAAAACGCAGTTATTTGTTGAGGAACTGGTGCGCGGGGTTATGACCAACCGCTTCCAAGTGGATGCCACGATTGCTAAAAGCGCCCAGAATTGGGATCTTCCCCGCATGGCGACAGTGGACCGCAACGTCATTCGGTTGGCCGTATACGAGATGATGTTCCGCGATGATATTCCCCATGCCGTTTCCATAAATGAGGCGGTGGCCATTGCGAAGAACATGGGCGATGTCGGCTCCGGCCGCTTTGTGAACGGTGTTTTAGATCGAGTTCACCGCGATCTTGAGTCTACTGGGGGCGCAGAGGGCGAATCATGAAGTCGTGGCTCTCGGCACTTGCGCGAACTCGTGATAAAATTGCGGGCGGGCTCGCACGACTTATACCAGGTCTGGCCAAGGCTGATCCGGTCGCCTTGGAGGAGTGGGAAAAGTTGTTGATTCAGGCGGATATTGCGCCCCGTCTGGTAGAAGAATGGATTGCCCGGCTAAAGCGTAAAGCGGGTAGCGGGGATATGACCCATCTCATTGAGGAGATGATGTTAGCGGCTTTCGCTAAGCAGGAGCCCTTTCAATGGAAGGGGCCCGCTTCACCTAAAGTTATTTTGATTACCGGGGTGAATGGTTCAGGGAAAACGACTACCACCGCCAAGCTAGGTTATCTGGCGAAGCGTCAGGGAATGGCGCCCCTTCTTGCCGCCGCCGATACCTTTCGCGCCGCTGGGGCACACCAACTTAAGTTGTGGGCCGACCGTCTTAAGCTGGATGTCGTCGTGGGGGCACAGGGTGCGGATTCCGCTGCCGTCGCGTTTGATGCCGTCAAGGCGGCTGTGGCTCGTAAAGCGGATATCGTGCTGATTGATACCGCTGGCCGGATGCACACCAAGCAGCCGCTTATGGATGAACTTCAAAAGCTACATCGTTCTATTGGGAAGGCTCTGCCAGGTGCGCCACACGAAAACTGGATTGTCCTCGATGCGACTTTGGGAAATAACGCGATTATTCAAGCTAGAATGTTCAAGGAATGCGTGAATCTGACCGGGGTCGTGATTGCCAAGTTGGATGGGTCTTCAAAAGGTGGCTTTATTTTTACCATACGTAAAGAACTGGGGCTGCCGGTCTATTTTGTCGGACTAGGCGAAGGTGAAGAGGATCTCTCGCCTTTCGATCCAAAGGAGTTTGTCGGCGGATTTCTCGGGATTTCTGATGCAAGACGTGAACAATGATTTTAAGTGGATGGCGGAAGCGTTGCGGCTTGCCCGATTGGGTGAGGGCTTAACGCGGCCTAATCCCCCAGTGGGCGCAGTGGTCGTCAAGGCTGGCAAAATTATTGGGCGGGGATATCACCGCAAGGCCGGTGGCCCCCATGCCGAAGTTTATGCCCTGCGGCAGGCGGGCATTTGTGCTAAAGGTGCGACGCTATATGTGACACTCGAACCTTGTTCCACTTGGGGCCGCACGCCACCCTGTACCGATGCCATTCTTGCGGCAGGTCTTGCCCGCGTTGTTTGTGCGGTGCCTGACCCCAACCCCAAACACGCCGGTAAAGGGTTCAAACTATTGCGGAAGGCTGGCGTAAAGGTGCAATGCGGCGTGGGGGCGATAGAAGGAAGGGAAATATTGAGGCCTTTCGCTTCTACCATGCTACGGGGCCGGCCTTATCTGACGGTCAAACTGGCGACCTCATTAGATGGCCGCATTGCGGATTCAACGGGCTGTTCTCAATGGATATCTGGACCCAAGGCCCGTGTGCAGGTGCAAGGTCTGCGTCGCCGGGTGGATGCCGTCATGGTGGGGGCGGGCACGGTGGTCAAAGATAACCCCTCCTTGATGCCACGACCCGCGAAAGGCCGAAAGCCGTATCGGGTTATCGTCGATGCGGTTGGCAGAATCTCCCCTCTCGCCCGCGCGTTTACTGATGAATTTGCGAAATGCACCCTTTTGGCAACCACAAGTCGATGTCCGGTTCGGCAACGTGTGGCCTATGAGAAACACGGAGCCCAGGTTCTGGTGCTTCCGGCTTCAGGCCGAGGAGTGGCCTTGTTGGCATTGATGAAAACCCTGCACGCCAAGGGGATGATGCATGTGGTGTGTGAAGGCGGCGGCTTATTGGTCGGCGCACTGGTGAAGGCAGGACTGGTGGATGAGCTGGTGATGTATGTCGCTCCGGTGATTCTCGGCAACGAGGGCGTGGCCTCGGTAGGCGCGGTTAACTGGGCGCTGGCAAAGGCCCCACGCCTAAAGGTTGTGGAGTCGGGCATGGTCGGAGCGGATGTGATGATCCGCTCGTGCAGTACACAAGAACCCACCCCCGCCCCTCCGAGGAGGGGATCTCGATCTCTGGATCCCCTCCTCGGAGGGGTTAGGGGTGGGTGACCATAAGTTTGTTCATATAATGTGTTAACGCGCAATAAGGAGTTCAATATGTTCACAGGCTTGATTCAAAAAATCGGGAAGTTGGCAGGAAAGAAACCGCGCGGGGACGGCATGGTTTTTACCATCCAGCATGACGCCTGGGATTCTCCTCTGGTTCAAGGGGAAAGTGTGGCCGTACAGGGCGCCTGCCTTACCGTAACCGCCATACGAGCGGGTGAATTCTCCTGTGATGTTCTCAACGAAACGGTGAACAAAACAAATTTAGGCAAGAAGGCTACTGGGGCTCCATTGAATCTCGAGCGGGCCCTGCGGGCCGATGAGCGGCTGGGTGGCCATATTGTGAGTGGACATGTGGATGGACCGGGGACGGTGCTGTCGTTTGAACAGAAGGGGCCTGACTGGATTCTTGAAATTGCCTGCGATGAGCCCTTGTTGCGGGGAATGGTGCCGAAAGGCTCCGTTGCCATAGACGGCATCAGTCTGACGATTGTGGAACTACGCCCGAAATCCTTTACGGTCCACCTCATTCCCCATACGCTGGCGAGCACCTCGCTGCAGGGCTTGAAGAAGGGGCATACGGTCAATTTAGAAACCGATATTATCGGCAAATACGTTCAGCGCTATTTGGAGCGGATCCAGCCCGCTTCCGGCGTGACGCTGGATAAGCTTCACTCGGCCTTCTCAAGCCTTTAATGGATGCCGGTTATGAGCCAACTGACTAAAAGCATGTTTTATCTATTCACGATTAATAAGTGTGCAATAATTACTCTGTATTTATATTGATTTATATCATACGTATTATATTGTATTCATCAAATGACACGAATAACTCCATCAGGCTGTTTGCTCGAATCCGTAGTAAAAATACGGATGGGGGTGACGCTTCGTGGCCGGGATGCGACACGTATCGTTCCGTCAGGATCCTGTCAACTGGTCCGCATAGGTGACATTTCGCAGGATGGTACCTGGCTGAATGATAAGTTCGTTCGCATTGAGCCAAACGATTCTGTTAAAGAAGATTTATTTCTACGATCAGGTGAGGTTCTGTTTCCGAACCGGGGCACTCGAACTACCGCCATTGCTTGGCCTTTTGATCTGCCGCGGGTGATTGCGGGTGCTCAGTTTTTTGTCTTACGACCAGATGCTCGCCAGGTGCTGCCGGAGTATCTCGCTTGGTTTTTGCGTACGGAAGCGGCTGCCCGTCACTTTGAAGGGCGCCGTAAAGGTACCTATGTTCAGATCGTCCAGCGGAGTGATCTGGCTGATCTGGAAATGTCCTTACCGCCGTTGGCGGTTCAGCAGCGAATCGTTGATGCCGCTAAATTAGCGGTGGTGGAGCGCGTCATGGTGGAACGTCTTGCCAGTCTTAAATGGAAATTCACAAATGGGCAGCTTGCCGATGCCGCTGGTAAAACCGATGCGGGTAAAATTAAGGAGCCGGGATTATGAAGAAAATTGACCAAAGCCAGATCAACGATGTTGCGTGGCGTGCTTGTGAT
Organism: Kiritimatiellia bacterium; assembly: GCA_038330175.1. Lineage (GTDB taxonomy): Bacteria > Verrucomicrobiota > Kiritimatiellia > CAIKKV01 > CAITUY01 > JAABPW01. The sequence goes on along the minus strand of JBBQNS010000010.1, from coordinate 34,660 downwards.
ACTTTTCGTGGCGTGCTGGATCCGGCTGACTACAAGAACTACATCCTCGTCATGGTGTTCCTGAAATACATCTCCGATGTCTGGAATGATCACCGCGAACGTTACCTCAAGGAATACAGTGGGGATGCCGGACGTGTGGAGCGGCGCCTTTCACGCGAGCGTTTCCAGCTTCCGACCGCGTGCGATTTCAACAGTCTCTATGAACTCAGAACGAAGCCGGATATCGGTGAGCGGATCGATGTGGCGCTGGCGGAAATCGAAGAGGCCAACAAGGAAAAGCTGGAAGGCGTTTTCCGCGAGGTCAGTTTCAACTCAGAAAACAAACTGGGCCAGACCAAGGACCGTAATGCCCGCCTGAAAAACCTGCTGGAAGACTTCAACGATCCGCGTCTTAATCTGCGTCCCTCCGTGGTGGGGGATGAGGACGTGATCGGCAACATTTATGAGTACTTGTTGGAACGCTTTGCCTCCGATGCCGGCAAGAAGGCCGGTGAATTTTATACGCCGGGTCAGGTTTCAACTTTGCTGGCCCGCCTGTTAGCGCCAAAGAAGGGCAATACCATCTGCGCTCCAGCTTGCGGTTCCGGCTCACTGCTCATCAAGGTGGGGCGCCAAGCCGACGAACGTGATTTTGCCCTCTTCGGGCAGGAAAGCAACGGGACTACCCACGCCATGTGTCGCATGAACATGTTCCTGCACGGCATGGACAGTTTTCGCATCGAGTGGGGCGATACCTTGCGCAACCCACGCTTGGTGGAACACGATCAACTCATGAAATTCGATATCGTGGTCGCCAATCCGCCATTTTCTCTGGAGAAATGGGGTATCGAGGAAGCGGGGGCCGACCCCTATCACCGTTATCACCGCGGGTTGCCGCCTAAATCCAAAGGCGATTACGCCTTCATCACCCACATGATCGAAATTTCTCGTGAGGGAACCGGTCGGGTGGGGGTGGTGGTTCCCCATGGCGTACTCTTCCGTGGCGGGGCCGAGGGTAAGATTCGTCAGAAACTCATCGAGGAGAATTTGCTGGAGGCCGTGATTGGATTGCCGGCCAACCTTTTCTTCGGTACAGGAATTCCCGCCGCCATCTTGCTCTTTAATAAGGGGAAGACCCGCGGCGACGTCCTGTTCATTGATGCCTCGCGCGAATACAAGGACGCCAAGAATCAGAATATTCTCACCGATGAGCACCTTGACAAGATCGTCAAGACCTACCGTGCCTTTGTTACAGTCGATAAATACGCCTATCGCGCCACCCCGCAGGAAATTGCTGACAACGATTTTAACCTGAACATCCCACGTTACGTCGACACTTTCGAGGAGGAGGCCAAAATTGACCTTACCGCCGTGAAGAAGGATATCGCTGGATTGGAGAAGGAACTGGTGACAGTGCGCGCAAAGATGGCCGGGTACTTGAAGGAGTTGGGGTTGTGAAATTGCAAATCGTTGATAGGAGAGGTAACCCATGAATGACATAACCAGTAGGCACCATGAAACGTTTGAAGGCATGCGGCATTTTGATGGTGATAATAATGAATTCTGGTTTGCCCGCCAACTTGCCAAGGTGCTGGAATACTCAGAATACAGGCATTTCCAGCCCGTCATTGATCGTGCATGGGAAGCCTGCCGTAACAGTGGGCATGCGAAGGAGAACCATTTCGAGGATATCCTCGAAATGGTGGAAATCGGATCAGGTGCAAAGCGTCAGATTGCCGACATACGCCTTTCACGTTATGCCTGTTACCTGATTGTGCAAAATGGGGATCCATCCAAACCGGTTATTGCCAACGGACAGACCTATTTTGCCATTCAGACCCGTCGTCAGGAATTGCGAGACGGTCAGAAATTTACCCGTCTTACAGCGGATGAAAAACGGCTGGCGATACGCAATGAACTGGCCCAACATAATAAGCATCTTGCGGCGGCGGCAAAAGATGCTGGCGTTGAAACATCCCTGGACTATGCCATTTTTCAGGATCATGGCTACAAAGGATTATATGGCGGACTAGGAGCCAAGGAGATCCATGGGCGCAAAAAATTAAAAAAAAGTCAGAAAATCCTCAACCATATGGGCAGCACCGAACTCGCCGCGAATCTCTTTCGCGCTACGCAGACGGAGGAAAAACTCCGGCGTGATAAGGTACATGGCAGAGAAAAGGCCAATCAGACCCATTACGATGTAGGGCGGAAGGTGAGGCAGACCATCGTTGATTTGGGGGGAATCATGCCAGAAGCGCTACCGCCGCCCAAAATGAGTATCCGGCAATTGGAAAGGTCGAAGAAGAAGCTGGAGAACAGGAAATGAAAAAGAGTGGAGATAATAGTCAATCGGCACCAAGATTTAGTTGCCCGGAATTTCAGGATAACTGGGTACGGGTTGACCACCAGCGGTCTAATTCTGGCGAATTCGCCACAATTAAAAGACTCGAAAAAGGTGAGGGAAAACACCGCAAGAACTTGGAGGCGGGAACATGAGACGCTCTCGGAACCCCGCCAAGCCGCCAGTTATTCGGAAATCCCGGATAACTCTAAAAAAAAGCAGCGTCATCACCCAAGGCACGGCTAAAAGCAAAAAACGCATACCCGGCTACGACGACCTATTCGAATCCATCAAAGGCCTAGCCGAGAGCCTGCAAGCCTTGAACCACCAAGCCGTCCAGGCCTATACCCCCATCGTGGATGCCATCTTGCGTTCCCGCAGTCGCGACGACCACCACATCGAACACACCCTCGATGGCCTGCTCTCTTTCTGCTGCCATGAACCCGCCCTCCAACTCTACAAAAAACTCTGCCGCCACTATTATTTCATCAATCTTAGGTCATTCCAAGGTGGACTTGAGTTTTCAGCAATCGCAGGGGCTGTCAGTCCTGCCTATCATGTGATTTACCCAATTATTGAAATTGATAGAGATTTCTATCGGCAGTACTTCAAGACTGACGACTTTGTTAGCCGACTTGCGGTAACTGTGATTGGAATTCGTGATGGAAAGCAGGTTAGTTCTACGGACTTTGGATTCCTTCGATTGCCGTATCCAAATCTTGCAATCCAGAAGAAAATCGGCTCCATTCTTGACTTTTGTGACAAAGAACTTGGGATTCTTCTCGCTCATCGCTCCGCCCTCGACCAACAAAAGCGCGGCTTGATGCAGGAGTTGCTCACTGGGAAAGTTCGGGTGTGCCCATGAACTTGCAGGGAAAACACGGACTTCACGGACAAACACTGACCAGCAATGACCGGCACGAAAGACGGAATATGCATTGGGCAAGGGGCGACGTGTTCGATTTGTGTTTGGCTGTGATCGTCCTTGTTTGTCTGTGTGAACCCCGAGCGAAAGAGGCGGCCACATGAGCGCGACTGAAAGCCTTTTGCCCAAACATGGCGGCTACAAGAATCTGCTCTCCTACCAGCTGGCGGAGTTGATTTTAGACATCACGGTGCTGTTCTATGAGAAATATACTCCATTCAAAGTTCGCACCCATGACCAGATGGTTCAGTCCGGTCGGTCGGGCTTTCAGAACATCGCGGAAGGGTCGGTGGACTCCGGTGTTTCCAAAAAAAGCGAAATCAAGCTTACCGGGATAGTCATTGAAGAAGGCGGCATCACGGAACGGATGTATCGGCTTCGGAAAGAGGCGCGAGAGAAGGCGCAGAATTACACGGACAAACAAGGACGGGCAAGGACGGACACGGACTGGAGAACCCGATGACAAACAACATGCAGCAGGCCCCTTCCTTTCAGGAATCCCACATCAGTCAAATCCCCGCCATTCGACTGCTCCAGCAGCTTGGCTATTCATACCTGAGCCCGGAGGAAGTCTATGCCGAGCGGCGCACAAAGTTGCGCTATGTCTTGCTGGAGTCCGTGCTCACGAAGCAACTGAAGCGGTTAAACTCAATTTCGTTCAAAGGGCAGTCTGTGCCGTTCTCGGATGAGAATATTGCCAAGGGGATTGAGGCGTTGCGGGAAGTTCCATTTGACGGGTTGGTGCGGACGAGTGAGAAGGTCTATGACTTGCTGACACTCGGCAAGAGTCTTGACCAGACTATTGATGGAGTGACCAAGGGATTCACGCTTCGCTACATCGATTGGCATAATCCGCGCAATAATGTCTTTCATGTAACCTCGGAATTCGAGGTCGAGCGCACCGGCAGCAAGGAGACACGGCGACCGGATATCGTTTGTTTTGTCAATGGTATCCCGTTCGTCGTGATCGAATGCAAACGACCGGAAGAAAAGCATTCGCTGGAACAAGCGATCAAACAATCCATCCGGAATTGGCAGGGTGACGAGATCCCGCACCTTTTCCTTTATTCCCAACTCGTTTTGGCGCTGAACAAGAATGAGGGTAGCTATGCCACGACTGGCACGCCGATCAAGTTCTGGGCGAAGTGGCGGGAATTGCGCGAGGTGGATGCCGAGGTGCGCGCCGCCATCAATGGGCCGGTGCGGCGCGAAGAGCATGAGAAGTTGTTCAAAGGCGCGTTTTCCTACGCCAAGCAGACTTTTGAGGAGATGGCGTCAGTGGAACGTGAATCCACCGAGCAGGATCGGTTGATCTGGGCGCTATGTCGACCAGAACGGTTGATTGAATTATCCCGCCAATTCGTACTCTATGATGAGGGCGGTGCGGTAAAGAAGGTGGCGCGCTATCAGCAGTATTTCGCCATTCGCAAGACCTTGGAGCGGGTGCGCCAGCGTGACACGGAAGGCCGCCGCAAGGGTGGGGTGATCTGGCAGACGCAGGGCTCGGGTAAATCGCTGGTCATGGTGCTACTGGGCAAGGCTCTGGCCTTGGACGACCAGATTAGGAATCCCCGGATCGTGATTGTTACGGATCGCGTGGATCTGGATGAGCAGATATGGGCTACCTTTCATCAGTGCGGCAAAGAGCAGCGTAAAGCCAAAACCGGCAAGCATCTCCAGGAATTGCTGCAGAATGAGCGCGTGGCGGTGATTACGACGGTGATCGATAAATTCCGGGCGGCCGCCAATGCCGGCGACTCTTTCAAGAATGAGGATGATGATATCTTTGTGCTGGTGGATGAAAGTCATCGCAGTCAATACGGGGAGGCCAATATTCGTATGAGGCGATCGCTCCCGAAGGCCTGTTTTATTGGGTTCACCGGAACGCCTTTGATGAAGAAGGAGAAGAATACGGCGCAGAAGTTCGGAGGCTTCATCGAGCCGACCTACACGATTCGCGACGCGGTGGCTGATCAGGCGGTGGTTCCGCTTCTCTATGAAGGCCGTCACATCATGCAGAATGTGAACCAGAAGGCCGTGGATTTGATGTTCGAGGGGATGTGTCAGGGCTTAACGCCCGAGCAGAAGGCCGACCTGAAACGAAAATTCGTGTCACGAGATGAACTCAACCGATTGGAAAGCCGCCTGTACTTGATTGCGTGGGATGTCTCGCAACATTTCTCGATGCAATGGGCGAACACCGGGTTCAAGGGGCAGTTGACCGCTTCGGGTAAGAAGGAGGCGTTGATTCTGAAACGCTTCATCGACCAGTTCGGGAAGGTGTCAAGCGAGGTGGTCATCTCTGGTCCTCAGGAGATCGAAGGTGATGACGGAACCATGGTGATCAAGGATGAGAGTGTCGAAAAATTCTGGAAAGTGATGATGAAGAAATACGGCACGGAAAAGGAATATAACCGGCAAATCATCAGCGCCTTCAAAAACACCGACACCCCCGAACTCATCATTGTGGTCGATAAACTGCTCACCGGGTTCGATGCCCCGCGCAATGTCGTCCTTTATATCGCGCGCAGTCTTAAGGAGCACTCGCTACTACAAGCCATTGCCCGTGTGAATCGCCTCTTTCCCGGCAAGGATTTCGGCTATATCATCGATTACTATGGAGTGGTCACCCAGTTGCATGAGGCGCTGGAGCTCTATAGCACCCTGGAGGGCAAGTTCGATGAGGAGGATCTGCTGGGGACGCTGACTGACCTGAACGACGAACTCAAGGGGCTGCCGAAGTTGCATGACGCCCTCTGGGATCAGTTCCGTGACGTTACCAACAAGAAGGACGAGGAAGCGTTTGAGCTCGCTTTGGAGAAGCCGGAGCGCCGGGAGGAGTTCTACACCAAGCTGTCGAAGTTCTGCCGTGGGCTCAAGATGGGACTCTCCTCCCTGCAGTGGGTGACTGCTACTCCGGCGGAAATCGCGGATCGCTATAAGCGGGACGCGGTGTTCTTTCAGAAGTTGCGCGCCTCTGTGAAGATCCGGTATGCCGAGGAGATTGATTACCGGGATTATGAGGTCCAGATTCAGAAAATGCTGGCGACCTACGTGCAGGCGGATGAAGTCATCCAAGTGGTGGATCCGGTGAATATCTTTGAGCGCGAAGCCTTTGAGAAGGAAGTCGATAAAGTGCGATCGCCTAGGGCCAAGGCCGATACCATTGCCAATCGAACCAAAAAGACGATTACCGAGAAGATGGAGGAGGATCCGTTCTTCTATCGGAAATTCTCGCTATTGCTTGAGCAGACGATTGCCGAATACAGGGAACAGCGTATCTCCGAGGCCCAGTACCTCGCCAAGGTGATAGACATTATGGAAAGCGTACGTGACCGGCGCAAGTCAAACCTGCCTTCCTCGCTTGAGGGTAATGACTTTGCCCAAGCCTTATACGGGGTAGTTTCCGAACAACTCTCATCGTCGAAAAACTGGATCGCAAAGGAAGCGTCTGCCTCCTATGGATCGAAGGCGCCTGCGGTGATTGACCTCGATCAGATTCGCGCAGAGATGAGCCTAAAGATGGAGGAAATCATCCGGAATGAGGCGGTCGTCCGTTGGCGTGACAATCCTGACGCCCAGAACCGTATGCGTAATCAGATGGATGATCTTCTGTTCCAAATTCAAAGCGAGCGGAGCATCACCCTTTCCCTGGAGCAGATGGACGCGCTGATTGAGTTGTGTCTGAGCATTGCGCGCAACCGACCGAATGACGTCTAAATGGAGACGATCACCACAGCTGTTGGAATCTGTTCCCTGAAACGATCCTCCCGCCATACGTTGGCCATTAGTGTTCTGCCCGATGGAGCGGTGGAAGTCGTTGCGCCTCGAGACTCGGCTTTGGTGGCTATTCAGAAGAAGGTCGAGAAGCGCTCCGGCTGGATTAACCGTCAACGCCGGTATTTTGTCACCCTGCATGCTGAACGTCCGGCCCGCCGGTATTGCAATGGAGCCACTCATCGGTATCTGGGGCGTCAATACCAGTTGAAGGTAACGATCTCGGACATCCCGGGCGTCAAGTTGCGGGGTGCCTACCTGCATATCGTTTCCCGAAGTGATTCAGGGAAGGCTGTTGCGGCTCTGCTGGCCACCTGGATGCGAGATAAGGCCAGAGAGCAGTTCGTCCGACGTCTGAGGCGGTGGCGAAGCTGGTGTGCCCAGCGGGGGTTGCCGGAACCACAATTGCATCTACTGGATATGCCCAAGCGGTGGGGAAGCACCCGTGCCAACGGAAATATCTTCCTTAACCCGGAACTGGTGAGGGCGCCATCGCCTTGCATTGACTACGTGATCACCCACGAGATTTGCCACATAAAACATCCCTGGCACGACAAAGAATTCTATGCTGAACTCGAGAAGTTGTGTCCTTCATGGCGGGCGATCAAGCACCGTCTGGAATCTTTAGACTTGTGATTGTGTAACTTACCCTACGCGTCTTTGCCGGACGGCTTCGTAAAGCAGGATCGTGGTGGCGGCGGCCACATTGAGGGAGTCGGCTTGGCCTAGCATGGGGATTCTAACTTTCAGGTCGGCGGCATTCATCCACGTATCTGTGAGTCCGTATTGTTCGGTGCCCACGACCAGCGCCGTGCCCTTTTTAAGGTCAACCTGATAATATTCGAAATCGGTGTGTGGGGTAGCCGCTAGGATTTGAATGTGGTTGGCATGGAGCCAGGTGAGTACTTCATCGGTCGTGGCTTCGATGACGGGGATGGCAAACAGTGTGCCAGTACTGGCACGCACAACGTTCGGGTTATTGATATCGGTACAACGGTCGCAAACAATGACGGCGTGGACGCCTGCGGCGTCAGCGGAACGCAGGATTGTGCCTAGATTGCCGGGTTTTTCGATGGCTTCTGCCACAACCAGTAGCGGATTATCAGGCAGAATAAGATCGCTAAGCTTCCACTTAACCTGTGGGGCAATGGCCAACAGACCTTCGGGGCGATCCCGATAGGAAATTTTTTCAAAGACCGGCCTACTACATTCAAAAAGTTCTGCGCCAGCTTGTCGGCACTGCTCAATTAATGCGGGCTCATTGGTACCCATGTAAAATTCAGGGCAGATGAAAAGCGCCTTAGGGAGGTGCTTGTTATCCAGGGCACGCTTGAGTTCGCGGTAGCCTTCAATAATCATTTCACCGTGCTCATCACGGTCTGATCGTTGTCGTAACCCGACAACCGCCTTGATGCGGGGATTCTGAAGACTGGTGATCAATAGCGGTTGGCTGGATAGCATAATTAATGCTGGTAAATCGTTGCGCTTATACTTGCGCTCAGGGCGTCAGTACATGTAAGCGTATTTGTTCCTATTACGTTTGCTTTGTACGTTGCCGAGGCACCACTGGCATCAATGACTGAGCCTAAGCTCCCTGAATTAACTGCCCATGTGTAAGGAGCGGTTCCTCCTGTTACGGTGAAAGTGCTATTAGAGGACGGCGCCAACGTGGTAATAAATGGGGCGATCGACATGGGCGTAACGGCTGCGGGGGCTGCAACAACGGCCGTTGATTTGAAGGTAATCTGCGCAGAACCACTCACTGAGTACGCAGCGGAATTAGTGGTTCCTCCGCCGCTTCCTTCAATGGTGGAAGTTACGCGGAGTTTAACGGAACCACTTAAGGCTGCGCCTGATGGAGCCGTATAGCGCACTTCACTGCCGGTTAAAGATGAGAGTGAGCCTTGGGCCGAACTTGTGACTCCACTTACACTTGATGATCCTTCAAGTGCCCAATCATAATGATATCCTCCGCTAACCTTGAAGAGTTGCGACTGACCGGCATCGAGGGTGACTGAGGAGGGCTCAACGACAAGATCTTCTGTCGCACTGGCGGTATCACACCCGGTCCAGACGAGAGCGCCTGTCGCGCAAAGGATACAAACGAACCCGGCTAACAATGCATTTTTCGTTTTCTTTGTCATGTTCTGTTTCCTGTTTTTTTGCCTAATTGTCTGCAGTCAAGAACCCACCCCTAGCCCCTCTTGGGAGGGGAACCAGATGAGATCCCCTCCCAAGAGGGGCTAGGGGTGGGTGAATTTTTGATTGCACATGTTATTTATCTACGTGCTCTTATAAAGGGTCTATCAAATCGAGAATAGCTCTGTCTGTAAGTTCCCTTTTCTGAGAGGGGACATGACGGTAAAGTTTGGGCCGTGAGCTGCTCGGCGTTTTCGAAACAGGGATTTCCGACGAAGGCTCATTGCCATTTTCGGTCTGCTCATGAGTCTCAAGGGGTGCATCAGTGATATCTGCTGGCGGGGCGTCGTCCGATGAGTGAACCGGTTCAGCAGCGGTAGGTTGTGCGGGTTCTGGCGTTGAGCCGTCCTCCGGGTGTGGTTCCTTTTTGGCGGGCTGTGGCGGACGGCGCGGCGGCTGAGGTTTGCTTTCCCGTTGGATGGGGCCGCAAACGGTATCGAGCGTTTTGGCAAAGGTGCTGGCGAAACTGTAGTCGATACCCAATTTATCGGCCAGTCTTTGAAATTCAGAGCGTTCTGCCGCTAAAACAACCGAATGCTTCTTTTGAAACTCTGAAACGCTGTCTTTTACAATTTTTTCCAGTTGATCCATAGTCGCGAACCTAGCCTGAACGCCGTCTTGCTTAGCTCCGTCGGGAATCTTCTTCGACGGGCGGCCAGGAAAAATGATGGTTACGGGACTATTTTTCTTACTGACGAACAAGGAGAGTCGGCGCAGGATAGCAACCTGGTCATTGGCATTGACCTCGCTATTCGACGCGTCTTTTCCTGTAGCATAAACATAAACATAAGCAGGCGGGCCTTTATGAACAGGCTTCCAGCTAAAAACACTTTTAATTATTTCTAAAATATTTCTCACTTCTTCACTCCATCTTCAACATAATGGGTTGTAAGATAGCGACTTGCGGGGGGTGCTGTCAACGTGGAGATAGGGCGATCCGTAATAGGCCCTCCATGACAACTTGTAGGAGCAGCGCTTGCGCGCGATTCTTTGGCGGCTACCCCGTCTGTCCTAAGAACCATTCGGGTTTGTTCTAGCAGCGTGCTGGGCTTGCAGAGTCTTGAGCCTCGAAAGTTGCCACCGGTGGAGACCGCCGGCTCCAAAGTTTGAAAACGGGGGCTTGCCTTGGTGAATTAAGCAATCGGCAGCACATGACGTTTGATTGCTGGCGCCAATTTTATTCTGGAGCCGGCGGTCTCCGCCGGTAGTCCTCCATAGGCGCGAAGCTCGATAGGCTCCTAGCTTATTTCACCTTTGGCAAAACAATGGAAATGGCCAGTTTGTTTGTCGAAAGAATCGACGCCGCCGCCTGGTGAATTTGATCAGGTGTGACCGCGTCTATGCGTTTGCGGGTACTGAATTCATAATCAAATCCGAGTTGATAGAGTTCGTTCAGGGCGCATACCATGGCTAGACTCCCATTGTCTTGCAACCCCATTTCGTGCTCTGCGATCACCATGTTGCGCGCCCGGTCGATTTCTTCAGGGTCCAACCCCTTGGTGGCAACCCGCTCAATCTCCTCCATAAACAGCTTTTCAACTTCGGGCAGGGCGTCCGTGCGGGTTCCTGCAAAGAGCGTGAATAGGCCGGTATCAATGCCTACGCGCTGGCTGGTACTGGCGTAATAGGCGAGTCCTCGTTTTTCACGTACGGTTTCAAACAGGCGTGAGGACATTCCATTCATCGCATTTTGAAGAAGTAACAATGAATCGCGGCGGGGATCAGTCAGTCCAACGCCGGGGAACCCATAAAGGACAATACATTGTTCACGAGGCTCGAATTTTTCTGAGCGAGCTGGGAGCGTTGGCTTTGGAGTCGCCGTAAGCCGGGCGGGTGCGAGATCATGTCGGATACGGCGGGTATATTTTTCTGCAAGGATTTCGGCCTCGCGGGCAGTAATATCCCCGAAAATGGATAATGCCATATTCCCTGAAACCAACTGTCGTCGGTAGTAATCACGGATTTTGTCGCGGCCAAGGGCGACGACTGATTCAGGTTTGCCCAATTGCGTTAAATGGTAAGGATGTCCGGCAAAGATCATCGCATCAAGAGCCTCGCGGGCCACCTGCATGGGCTGCTCGTTGCGGGAATCAATGGCGGCCAATTGGAGGATCTTTTGTTTTTCGATTTCGTTGGTTGGAAAGGTGGATTGGGCGAGGCAGTCAAACATGACATCCAGCAGGTGATTGGCATCACCGGCAAGTGACTGGCCGCGAAGTCCAAAGCTGTTATACCCGGCAAAAGGGGAGAGGTCGGCGCCGAGTTGCTCCAGCGTTGAGGCGATCTCGGCGGCCGACAAGGTCGGTGTTCCGCGGATGAGAAGATCCGACATCAACTGAGTGATGCCGCTATTTGCATCGGTTTCGGTAATGACGCCGCCGAGGAAGGCGGCGCAGACATAGACAAACGGCAGCCGGTGATCTTCCCTGATAAGGAGCGGGATTCCTGTGGAGAGGGTTTTCTTAATGACCTCGGATGGTTGGCTCATCGCCGCAGGCAGCGCGGCTGTAGATCCTTTTTCAGGGCCCAGTATCACGGTAGTCCGATTTTCCGGTTGCAGATATTTTCGAGCTACTGCCTGAAGGTCGGCTGAAGTGACGGCCTGAAGACGTGCTAGATAGGCTTCGGCATAGCGCGGATCCTCCATAAAAAGCCGGCCTTCGGCATAGCTGGCGGCCTGACCGTGCATGGTCTGCAAGCGGCCAAGTTCGCCCACCAGCATAATTCGGCGTGCTTTCTCAATTTCATCTTTCGAAAAAGGAGTCTTTGCCCAAGTGGCAATGGCGGTATTAATGGCGTCCAGTGCCGTGGATTCCTTGGCGGGGTCGAGCTCTGCACCCACCACAAAGAGGCCGGGATCACGCATGGTAAACGAGGACGCACTGATATCGTGAACAAACTCACGGCTTTCCTTGATATCCTGTACAAGTCGCGAGCTTTGGCCCCCCCCCGTGATGGAGGCAAGGAGTTCAAGTGCGGGCGCATCCTTATCTGAAATGGTAACCGTGTGGAATGCGACCATGAGACGAGAATTTTTGTAAGCACCGGTTTTACGAACTAGGCGAGGCGCTGTCTGGTTGGGCTCTTCCGGAATAAAGACAGGCGGGTTGGGTTTGCGGGCAAACCCGGAAAAGGCCTTGGTTAAAACGTCCTTCGCTTCCAGTGCATTGATGTCACCCACGATGACGGCGACCATGTTGTCGGGTACATAACGCCGATGATAATAATCCAAAAGCCCTTCACGGTTAATGGATTGAAAAATTTCTTTGAGGCCAATGACGGGTAAGCGATAGGGATGGATCATGTAAGCGGTATGAAAAAGTAGTTCTTGAATTTGGCGGCCGGGATTATCTTCCCCCATGCTGAATTCGCGGAGAATCACTTGCTTTTCACGTTGCCATTCATCTTCGGGGAATGAGGCATTGATGACGGCATCAGCGAGAGTGTCGAGTCCGGCTTTCCAGTTGCGTGAGGGGATATCCGTGAAAAATACGGTTCGATCCAAGCTGGTGTAGGCATTCAGCGCTCCACCCAGGCTGATGATAGTTTTGGCAATTTCGCCGGACTTGCGGGTAGGTGTCCCTTTAAAAACCATATGCTCGACATAATGGGATAGTCCCCCGCCAAGAAGGTTTCCTTCGTGAATAGATCCGGAACCAACCCAGATCTGAACCGAGACAACGGGCGCGGAGTGGTCTTCTTTGGTCAATATCGTCATTCCGTTATCCAGACTGAATGCCTGGATCCGGTCATTGGATTGCTTCAAAGTGGCCAGAGCGGCCTCTCCCGTTTTGTCGGCAGCAAGGGAGGAGAGCGCGAACGCCCCGCAAACGAGGGCTAACAGGCCACAAAGTTTTTTAGTCATAATAGCTCCTTGGATTTAGCGCGGGGAGGCCGCTTACGTTTTACGGGCTCATCTGATTTCTTAAGTGAAGAGGGGAGGAACGGTTCGGTAAAGGCGTTTTGGAAGGAATAAACATTGGCGAAATCCTCTTTTTTATCCTGCTCAGTTTTGCCCAGTACTCCATGGCCGACCAGGTTGAAGACCAGGTCGCCGAAATTTTCTGTTTGGGTGATTCCCCAAGCTTCCAAGACCGTTCGGGTGATGGGCCCGAATTCCTGGAGCGCATAGAGGCGGATCCCGTCCAGGAGTTCCTGCCCTGAAATGTGCCGGGCCGGACCTTGAGCCGGCTTATTCATGGTGCGGATGGTAAAGTCTAAGGCAAGGCGCAAGAAAACATACGCTTCCAGTGGATAGCGCGTGTCTTCTTTTAAGATGACCTGCATGGCTTCTTCGAAACTACGGCGTGGCATGGTGAATTCCCTAATGAGGGGTTATGGGAGTGCTGCCCTTATCTGCTGGGCGATTTCTTGAAGTTCTTGCGGGCTTTTATATTCTCGGGGAATCCAGTTTCCGTGAAAGCCATCGGAGGTGAAGCGCGGGATGACGTGAAAATGGATGTGCGGAACCTTTTGACCGGCCGCTTTACCATTGGCTTGGGATACGCTGATGCCATCTGCCTGGAGCTCCTTCATCTGGGCTTTAGCGATGCGTTGCACCACGCTAATCAGCTTATGGAGAATTTCGGGCGGGGTATCCATCATCGGGTCATGATGCGCTTTGGGTATGACCAGCACATGGCCTTTGACAACGGGACCGGTGTCCATAAACGCCAAGACATCAGCGTCCTCGTACAGGCGGGTTGATGGGATCGTTCCTTTTATGATTTTGCAAAACACACAATCTTCACTCATGAGTTTATAGTCTCCATAGTCAAAGCCCGAATCCTATCATAGCCGTGAGGCGGGGAAAAGATGGGATTTGGGTGGCCTGTAAAAAGGAACATGGTAAGATGCTCACACAAAACTATGAAAACCTGTTCCATTAAAGAATCTGAAGGGCTCGAACCACTCCATCTTGCTAACCTTCTGGAATTTATTCCAGTTTTTGAGGAACCGGGTTTTTGCCCAACAGGGCAAATTCCCGTTGACGAGGATAATTGGCCTGATGAAGTTTTCCTTAAGTTGGTCTCTCGCTTCATGGATGCCTGTTATAAAAACGGATTTGTTGTGAAGTTTGATTGGGAAAATTGGGAGACCGAGGCATTGTCTTATGTCCGCGATCACGCCCTGCTCAAAGAGGCTGATCTGCTGGTCTTGCGGCGCCTCCTGACGTGGCATATCCGGCAGAATCGTTTCACCAAGAACCATGTTGCGACCATGATTGCGTCAGGTCATATTTTGCTGATGTTGAAACGTTTGAGTGAGTTGAAATAAGCTTACGTGACAACCCATAGCGTTTGAACGTAAATACCCAGCAACGCATCAGTGTCGTCCGGACAAAACGAACTGGGTAATTCGCGCATCAGTTCCAGATACCATACGCCGATACCGAAACGTGTATCATGCCAGATAAGCGTTTCGACAAAGGCTTCAGTATCCCCGCCAAATTCAATGCCGTAATGCAGAGCGGCGAGTCCAATCGACAAGTCGAATAGGCTGTCTTCAAGACCGGTGAGCTTGCCAGAGGTGTAGGCTTGCTCGATTTGGCGTGTTTTCTCAATCAAGGCCCGGCCTTGATCCTTTAGGCGAACTTCGGTAGCCGAATCAATTAAAGCTCTCAATTTGTTCATCATGGGTTCGACTTCTGAGCTGCGGCTGCGTTGCTCCCGGATTAGGATGCGGTAGAATTCGCCCGGTTCTCCAATCAAATCTGCTACCGCCACGGCCAATGACCGCTTCAGAATAGGGTTGGCTGTTTGTTGTAGGCGTGGGAGGATTTCATAAATAGCCGCCATTTCGCCGAGTTTGGCGAGCGCTTCACTGGAGGCCGAAAGCACTTTGGCATCATGGCTTTCTTGAAGCACTTTCAATAGAGGTTCGGAGGCGCGCGAATCGCCAATTTCACCCAGAGTCCGAGCCACCTCCGACACCGTCTCACGGTCTCCATCCCTGAGCTTGCGGATCAAGGCCTCGACGCTGGAAGGATCGTGGGTTTGTCGTAGCGCCCGGGCAATTTGAGGCATAAGATCAATATTGGGGTCATCTAATTTTTGTACTAAAGCATCGATGGCATCGGACCCACCGATCCGGCCCAACGCCATGGCGGCCTCCTCCCGAACCTGGGATGAGGGGTCTTCCAGCTTTTCAATCAAGTCTCGTACGGCGATCCGAAACCGATCTTCGCCCAATTTGCGGACGGCATCGGCGCGTCCATTTCGGGTTGTAGAACTGAGCAGGGACATCACATTATAGGTTCCCGAGACCATGCGCATCGGGTTTCCCACTTGCATATTGGCGAGTGCCGTGCGGAAGGTCATTTCGCCCTGACGCTGTTTCACGGTCAATAACATTCTTACGGCCACCAGCCAGACGAGCGCCGTTTGAAGCAGAATCAGGACATGATAAAAGCTGAAGACAGTGCCCGTGGGCATAATCCAATGAATCGGGTGGGCATTCATCAAGTCCATCACTTTTCCGCCCACCAACGGACCGAGCGCACCCAGTACTCCAATCGTGCTCCAGTGGACGGCCATGGCCATGGTTCGCCCATTTGCGGGCATCAAGGCGCCAATCAGACTGATCTGGGCTAATCCGACACCGGAGTAGACCAGGCCTCCAAGAATATTTATAACAATTAGAATCAGAATGGGTTGCGCTATGGAAAATGGCGCCATAAATGGCACGTGCAGTGTAATCTGGGTGTCGAGCATAAAGAACCAAGCGGCGCCTAAGGCCGGGGCGAGGATCATCATGACGGCGCCGAAATTACGAGCCCCGACGCGATCCATGACATAACTCCAGAGAACGCCGGCGATAGAGGCGCCGATGATGGCGCTAATGACGAGTGCCGACATGGCGGTGTAACTGATGTGAAAGTGGCGATTCAGATAGACAAAACCCAGCTGGGCGATGAGGCCAACCGAAAAAGTCCAGACGCCCATGGAGAGCGTCAGCCAGAGGAAATCCCGGTTTTTAAGGGGCTGAATAAACCGTTCAAGAAGATTGCCACGGGAAATAGTGCCCCCGGGTTTGGGTTCCGGCACCCAGAGGTGTACGATGATGTCTGCAACACCCAGACAAGCGGCTACGCTGAACACCAGGGCGAAACCAACCAGAACACGGCGGGGTTGGGAGGGGTCATTAAATAAGTCCAGCACCCAGCCGGCACCAATCATCCCTAGCAGGCCGGCGAGTGACACCAGACTGTGGCGTCTTCCCCAAAAAGTGGCCCGGGATTGAGGTGGAACCAATTCGGCCATCCAGCTCCACCAGGGGGCGGTGCCCAATTGCGCCAGAAAACTGCTGACGGCCACCACGCCGACCACGGCGGCGACCATCCAGGGTGTGCCCGGCGGCACGAAAAGCGGAAGGAGGGCTGGGACAAACCAGAGCAAGCGATGGAGGAGCACCAAGGTGCACCAGTAGGGTTTGCGTGCAGGGAGGCGTTCGGCCACAAGAGCTGAAAAAACCTGTAGCACCATCGCCAGTTGGCCTACTGTGGCCGTCAAGCCGATCATGACGCCACTGGCTCCAAGCGCGTTCATGAGCATGGTCAACGGCATGCCGCCGGCAATATTCGCCCAAATATTGCCCAGACAACCGGCAATGATGTTCACCCGCAGACCGCGGCGCACGTCAGCATCGGTCAGCGGCGTCCCATCAGTTTTAATTCGTTCAGACCCGGAATCAGTCATACCCTTAACCTTTTTCCTCAAATGACAGCCCGCAACCTTGTCCACTTCCGACCCATCCGTCAATCTGATTTCTGATAAGGCCCACAAAAGAACGTTTCGATGAGTACTGGTTTTAAGCAAAAACATTCAGTATAAACAATGAGACTGCCATTGTTAGGTATTCGAATTGGCTCAATAAGGGAATTTGACTATGAATGAAATACAAACCGACTTGTTTGGGAAATTGGCGGATGGGCGTGAGGTTCAGGTCTTTACCCTCACCAACACGTCCGGAATTGAAGCCCGGATTATTAACTATGGCGGCATTGTATTATCCCTCAACGTGCCGGATCGGCATGGCGTTATGGGGGATGTCGTCCTGGGATTTGACAATCTTGACGATTATCTCACAAAAAGTCCCTACTTTGGCTGCTTGATCGGACGTTTCGGCAACCGGATTGCCGGTGGCAAGTTTACGCTGAATGGTAAGACCTACACCCTGGCCACTAATAACGGAACCAATTCGCTTCATGGTGGGCTCAAGGGTTTTGATAAGGTCGTTTGGGAGGCCACCCCAAAAATGACGGCAAAGGGTTCGGCACTCGCCTTGAACTATGTCAGCAAGGATGGCGAGGAGGGGTTCCCGGGCTCCCTTTCTGTGAGTGCCGTGTATACCTTGACTGAGGATCATGCTCTGACACTCGATTACACGGCGGTCACCGACCAGGACACCATCGTGAACCTTACACATCATTCCTATTTTAATCTGGCCTGCAAAGGGGATGTGTTAAATCACGTTGTAACCATTAATTCGGATATTTTCACTCCGATCAACGAAGCCCTGATCCCAACGGGGGAGTTACGTCAGGTTGAGGGAACTCCCTTTGATTTTAGAAAGCCGGAGAAAATTGGCGCCCGGATCCATGCTCATGATCAGCAACTCAACTACGCAGGCGGGTATGATCATAATTGGGTGCTGAATAAATCCGCTGGAAAAATGAAGTTGGCGGCCATCGTGGTGGATCCTGCGACGGGCCGCGTCATGGAGGTATTGACGACGGAACCCGCCACGCAATTCTATACGAGTAACTTTATGGATGGGACGCTCAAAGGCAAGGGTGGGTGGGTATATAAGCCGCATAACGGGTTTTGTTTCGAGCCCCAGCATTATCCAGATTCGCCCAACCAGCCGTCATTCCCGAGCACATTGCTCGAGCCAGGGCAGATTTACACAAATACCATCGTGTATCGATTTTCGGTAACGCATTAGCGTCCTACAGGATGTGGGTTGATAGGCTACAGGCTGTTAGGTTAATGCGCGAAGAATGGTTGACTTAATAACGAAACATTAGAAACTAAGCAGAAATAACCAAAAGGAACGTCATGAAATATTATAAAGGCAGTCAGGAATTTTTCCCGGGTATTGGTAAGATTCAGTTTGAAGGGGCTAAGTCCAAGAACCCCCTTGCATTTAAGTGGTATAACGCTGCCCAAAAAGTGGATGGCGTGACCATGCGCGACTATCTGCGATTTGCGGTGGCCTATTGGCATACGCTGTGTGGGGCGGGGGGCGATCCCTTTGGGCCTGGCACCAAGGTGTTTCCCTGGGACAAGCATGACAACGTGATGGATCGCAATTTGTCGCGTATGGATGCGGCTTTTGAGTTTATGAGCAAGGTGGGTGCCCCGTTCTATTGCTTCCATGATACCGATGTGGTGGGCGATGGCTCGGTGTTTGAAATTGAAGCGCGCTTGGCCGTGATGGTTGAGGAGGCCAAGGTCCGCCAAAAGGCGACCGGTATAAAATTGTTATGGGGCACGGCTAACGTGTTCTCCAATGCGCGCTATATGAATGGGGCCTCGACGAATCCCGACTTTGCGGCGGTAGCCCATGCCGGCACACAGGTGAAAAATGCCATTGATGCCACGATCGCTCTCGGTGGTGAAAACTACGTGTTCTGGGGTGGCCGCGAAGGATATATGTCCCTCTTCAACACGGATATGAAGCGTGAAAAAGAACATCTGGGAATGTTCCTGGCAATGGCGCGTGACTACGCGCGCAAGCAGGGGTTCCGCGGTACGTTCTTGATTGAGCCCAAGCCGAAAGAGCCGACCAAGCATCAGTATGATTTTGATACCGAGACCGTGATCGGGTTCCTGCGCCACTTCGGGCTGGAAAAAGATTTTAAGGTTAATATCGAAGTGAACCACGCCGTCCTTGCCGGTCATACTTTCCAGCACGAGCTGCAGTGTGCGGCCGATGCCAAGATGCTGGGCAGCATTGATGCCAACAAGGGTGACTACCTGAGCGGCTGGGATACCGATGAATTCCCCACCAACCTCTATGAGGTGGCCGAGGCCATGTTGGTGATCATTCAAGCGGGTGGGTTCGGGAAAGGCGGCGTGAATTTTGATGCCAAGACTCGTCGTAACTCCACGGATGCGGCCGATCTATTTGTTGCCCACATTGGGGGTATGGATATCTTTGCACGCGCCCTGTTGGTGGCGAGCCGCATGCTAAAGGAATCGAATTACCTCAAAATGCGCAAGGCGCGTTACGCGTCGTTTGATGCCGGCAAGGGCCGCGACTTCGAAAAGGGCAAGGTCACCTTAGCGGGCCTGCGTGATTATGCGAAGAAAGTGGGTGAGCCCGCCCAGATCAGCGGACAGCAGGAGTTGTTCGAGCAGATCATCAACGACTATATCTAAGTGTTTGGAACGCCCCGGGTAAGTCGCCCGGGGCGTTTTTTATTTTCAGGCTGAATTAAATTGATACGGAGGTAGGTTTCATGAGCGATCTGTTTTTGGGATTAGATTCAAGCACTCAGAGTCTTTCGGCGGTGGTGGTGGATCTGTCAACGCGGCAGATTGTGCATGAGACGTCGCTGAATTTTGATAAGACGCTTCCGGATTATGGATCGCAGAATGGGGTGCTGCGAAGTCAAGACCCTAAGGTCGTACATGGGTCGCCCTTAATGTGGGCCGAAGCGTTGGATGTATTGATGGCTCAGTTGAAAAAGGACGAGGTGGCCTTGGGTGATGTCCGGGCTGTCGCGGGATCAGGCCAACAACATGGTTCGATTTGTTGGAATGCCACGCTGCCTGCCGTATTGGCGAAACTGGATCCCGCCAAATCATTAAAAACGCAATTGGCAGCCTGTTTTTCCCGGGCGACGGCCCCCATCTGGATGGATTCCTCTACCAATAAGGAATGTGTCGAAATCCAGGACGCCATGGGGGGGGCTTCCGCCATGGCTGAAGCGACGGGCTCAGCGGCGTTCGAACGCTTCACCGGCCCGCAAATCCGGAAATTCTTCAAAACCGAGCCGAAAGCCTATGAGGCGACGGCTGGCATCAGTTTGGTCAGTTCCTTTATGGCGTCACTCCTCGCAGGGCGTATCGCCCTGATCGATCAAGGCGATGGCTCAGGGATGAACTTGATGGACATCCGTACGCGCAAGTGGCATGGCAAAGCGCTCGAAGCAACGGCTCCGGGCTTGGCCGTCAAATTGCCGCCGTTGGCAGAACCGTGGTCTGTCTTGGGCGCTATCAGTCCTTATTTCGCCCAAAAATATGGAGTGAACCCAAAGGCGTTGGCATTGGTGTGGTCCGGGGATAATCCCTGTAGTGTGATTGGAACTGGTTTGGTGGATTCAGGGATGGTGGCCATTAGCCTTGGAACGAGCGATACCTATTTTGGAACCATGGCCGTATGCCACACGGATCCTCGGGGTGAAGGGCATGTGTTTGTTTCTCCTACCGGCGACTACATGACCCTGATTTGCTTCAAGAATGGGTCTCTGGCACGTGAGAAAGTCAAGGATGCCTATGGTTTGGACTGGAAGGGCTTTTCTAAGGCGTTAAATACGACGTCGCCAGGCAATGGCGGCGCGATCATGTTGCCTTGGTTTGAGCCGGAAATTGTGCCCAGAGTCCTGACGCCCGGCATCCATCGCTTGAATCTGGATGCGGCGAATGCGGCGGCCAACTGTCGCGCTGTGGTCGAAGCGCAGATGATGAGCATGAAGCTTCATTCCCAGTGGATGGGGATTCAGCCTACCTCTATTCGGGCAACGGGTGGGGGCGCCCAAGAGCGTGAGATTTTGCAGGTAATGGCTAATGTTATGGGGTGTCCGGTGAATCAATTTGAAGTGTCAAAGACGGCAGCCTTGGGGGCCGCCTTGCGCGCGGCCCATGCGTGGCAACAGGCGATCGGCAAGCCCCAGTCATGGTCCCAAATCGCGAAGGGCTTCACCGATGTCGTAGCGGCGGGCGAAGTAAGGCCTGTGCCCGCAGCAGTGTCTGTTTATAGCGCGCTGTTGCCTCACTATGCCGAGTTCGAAGCCCGGATGTTACGCGAGGGTAAAAAGGATTCGATTTAACTGGCCTGTAAGATAGAAGGGGATTGACAGCAAGCGATAGTGGACCGGTACCCCTTCCGTCGTTTTGAGGGCCACCTCGGTGACTGATGGCGTGTCAGCGTTCACTCTGACGGCCATCGTCAGCTTCCGTAGAGACATGAAGTGATGGAGTGACTTCAGTGTCCCTGTTGTTCCCGCCTTGACTTCAACGGGTACGATGGTGCTGCCGTGCTGGATCAGGTAATCCACCTCAGCGACCGCTCCTTCACTGGCGGTACTCCAAAAATAGAGGGCTCGTTCGGAAAAATGCGGCGTGGCCGCCCGGATGGCCTGTCCCACGGACTGCTCCGCCAGTCCTCCTTCGTTCACAAGAACAAGCGCATCAAGCTCGGAAACTCGTTGAAGTGTCAGCCCAAGCGCAGCACAGGCCAATCCCGAATCGAGGAATATGACTTTGAATATTCGTTCACGGATATCCCCCCCGAGAGGGATGCCCATTCCGGTGGAGGCCTGGACACGTGTGGCCAGTCTGGCCCGGCACAGAAGCTCGAGTGCCTCCCGGATAGAGGTGGAGCGCTCTCCATCGGCAACTCGTGAGTATTTGAACGGTTGGCCCAGCATTCTGGGAATGGATTCCATGACTCTCCCGATACGGTCAACGGGAATCCGACGCGAGTATTTCGAGAAATCATCACGGTAGGTTCCGAGCAATGACTGCTGGAGTTGGGCGCACTCCAGCATGGAGCCGTTGTCAACCCAGCACTGAACAACTTTAGGCATGCCGCCGATGATCATGAAGTCACGATAGCATTTTGACAGACGGGCATGTGCCATCTCAGGCAGCACGCTGCCAGGCGTCCAAAGCGTTACTTCTTTCAGCAGTTCGGTTTCGCCAGCAGCTTCGAGAAACTCCTCGAACACCAGAGGCTCCAAATGGAGATAGGTGATACGTCCTACTGGCATGCTAAAGGCGTGTTCGGCGAGCACGAAGTCGAGTAGCGAGCCGGCCGCGATAACCGGGAGTGTCGGAAGTTCTTCGGCGAACCATCGCAAGTTGGCCAGGATCTCAGGCAAGGCTTGTATTTCGTCAAGGAACAAAAGTGAATTTCTGGGATCAATGGGCTTTCCGACCATCAACTCCAGTGACCGAATCACAATGTGAGGATCTTTTTCCCGGAAAAGTCCCGTCACTTCGCTGCCGGATCGTTCGAAGTTGATCTCGATCAAGTGCAAATTAAGTTGCTTGGCCAGTTCCCGGATCATCCAGGTTTTGCCGACTTGCCTGGCCCCACGCAAAACAAGGGGCTGCCGGTTCTTGTCGTCAAACCAACGTATCAAAATATTTAAACTTATTCGTTTCATTGTTCAATGATAATACATGGCCTTGTTATGGCAAGCATTAAGTCAAATAAAGACCATGTTAAGGAATATCTGAATAGCCATAATGAGAAGCGCCTCACTTATTATTTTTCGCGCAAAAATAAAAAATCTGTTAAGGTATTTAACTTTTTGGGAGAAACAATATGGGATTAAGCATTGGCATAGTAGGGCTTCCGAATGTCGGTAAGTCCACGATTTTTAACGCGCTGACACGGGCTCAAAATGCCGAAAGCGCCAATTATCCGTTTTGTACCATTGAGCCAAACAAGGCCGTGGTTCCCGTGCCGGACCCACGGTTGGCTATACTTGCCAAAATTAGCCATTCACAGAAAAACGTCTATGCGACGGTGGATTTTGTAGATATCGCCGGGTTGGTTAAAGGGGCCAGTCAGGGAGAGGGTTTGGGCAATAAGTTCCTCATGAATATCCGTGAGACGGATGCCCTGTTGCACGTGGTCCGTTGCTTTAATGACGAAAATATCGTGCATGTCGACGGTGCGGTCGACCCCGTGCGCGATATCGGGATCATTGAGACGGAGCTGATTCTAGCCGATTACCAAGCGGTGGAAACCCGCGTTGCCCGACTGGGCAAGCAGGTCCGTGGCGATAAGACCGTTCAGGCTTCGCTGGATCTTTCCAAGCTGCTGCTGGAACATCTCGGGGCTGGCAAAATGGCCGTTGAATTTGAGGATCATAAGACAGATGCCGCCATTCTGATGTTTAAGGAGTGTCCGTTGCTGACGGATAAGAAAATGATTTATTGCTGCAACGTGGATGAGGCCGGGTTGCAGGATGATAATGACTTTGTCCGTTATGTCCGTGAGCATGCCGCTAAACGGGGTTGCGAAGCCGTCAAGATTTGCGCCAAGATGGAAGAAGATCTTAACGGGATGAGCGAGGACGAACGGAACGAGTTCCTGAAGGAATATAAGGTTGTGGAAAGTGGCCTCGATCAGATTGTCCACACCGGCTACCACGCGTTGGGCTTGATCAGCTTTCTGACGTCCGGCCCCAAGGAAGTCCACGCCTGGACTATTCATCGCGGCTGGAAGGCCCCGCAGGCCGCAGGCGTGATTCATACCGATTTTGAGCGAGGCTTCATCCGTGCTCAGGTGATTTCCTATAAGGATTTTATCGAACATGGCGGTGAGGCCGCTTGTCGTGCCAAAGGGCTCCTGCGGGTTGAAGGCAAGGAATACGAAGTTCAAGATGGCGATGTCATCGAGTTCTTGTTCAACGTTTAAGAAAATTATGGCCGAAGGTCTTCATCGTTTACCGTGCAACAGTTGAAGTTATTGGCGCGCGTGGAGTTCCGCACTATGGGGACGGATTAAATGCCGATTCCATCTCCCATAGGACGCCGTCACTGGAAAACCCGGCTTTTAGTCGGTTCCATGTATTTGCTGTTGATGTTAGGCGCGGTCTCTATGGCCTATATTTGGCTTACACGAGTATTGGTTAAGAATCCGATATCCCCAAAAACGCTAACGGATTATCCCGCCCTAGCTTGCGTAAATCATCCTCATTGAGTTGAAGTTGCAATCTCAACCAGCTAATGCAATCTTCCATCGTCGCAGAGGAGCCCGCCAAAGAGGCACTATTCGCCACCCCTATTCGCCCTGAAGGTTCACTGACAAGCTCCGACCCCATCCACGTATATCGCCCCGGGGGAAGTCCTGCAACCGGTGCCACATCGCTGGTTACAATCAGGCGATCCACTCCTTTAACACGTAGAGCCACCTTCACAAATTCAACAGGGAGATGGTGTCCATCCGTAATCAACAACCCGACCAGCCTATCATCAGCCAGCTGACTCCATATCGGATTGGGATGGCGTGGTAAAATATTAGGAATCCCATTTCCTAAATGTGTACAACCGCGTGCGCCTGCTCGGACCGCTTGTGCTATGCTCACCCCATCCGCCACATGGTGACCCAACAGAACAACTATCCCTCGGCTAGTGGCGTGCCTAATCAACGCTTCGGCCCCAGCTAATTCTGGTGCCACGGTCAACAAAGCTAGCTGCCCATTAGCCAGTTTGAGCCACTGATCCAATAGTTTTGTGTCGGGTTCCCGCAGGAGTGAGGCCGGATGAGCGCCTCTCCCATCAAGCGACAAGAAAGGGCCTTCAAGATGAATTCCCAGCAGATGCAGCTTCAAATCTGGCTCCTCCATTGCGGCAGCCAGAACCGGAAGATTCTCTTCATATCGCTCAAGCGATGAGGTGATGAACGTAGGGCAATAAGCGACTGTACCACGCCGAACTAAAGCCTGCGTAGCCAGTCGTATTTGCGCTACGGTCAATCCCGGAGCGGAAAAATCCACTCCGGCATAACCGTTCACCTGAATGTCAATCCAGCCCTCAGGAACGTTTTTCTTAGCACGAGGTTTGTTCATAGCAGCGTTTTCATGACCTCATCTACTGCGGCCTCAAACACGGCCAGGGATTCACGCAAAGCGTCCTCATCAATGTTGAGTGGTGGAGCAATTTTGATGCACTCACCGGCAATTCCCACCGGCGCAAACATTAAAAGTCCCTTTTGGAAGCAGGCAATATTGATCTTAACCGCTAGCGCTGGGTCCGGTGTACGCGTGCCAGGTTTGACCACCTGGATGCCCGCCACCAATCCCTTGCCTTGAAAACAGCCCAACACGTTAGGGTATTTCTTTTGGATGCGCTCTAATTCCGGCAAAAACCACGCACCCACCCGAGCCGAACGCTCCACCAAATGCTCTTGTTCAATCACCCGTAGGTTCGCTAGCGCGGCAGCCACCGCAAGAGGAGATCCCGAATGGGTAGAGGTCATGGAGCCCGGGGGATAGAGCGACATCACGTCCTTACGTCCAATCACCGCCGCCAGAGGCAGCGATGAACTGATGCCTTTACCGCAGGCAATCAGATCCGGCTTAATCCCATAATGCTCAAAACAGAACATTTTACCCGTTCGTCCGAACCCTGCCTGAACCTCATCCAGCGTCAGCACAATATCGTGCTTCCGGCAAAAGACCTCCAATTTACGGACGTATTCAACAGGCATGAAATCAGGGCCGACTCCCTGATAACTTTCGACCATAACCCCAGCAATATCCTCCGGCTTAACCTCCTTTTCCTTCAGCGTTTGAAGGAAAAGATCAAACGAAACGTTCTCGTTTTTATAACCGTCAGGAAAGGGAACCTGTATAAAGGTGGGATCTAATTCTCCAATCCATTTTTTCAGTTTTGGCAATCCGCCCGCCAGCTGCGCTCCCAGGGTCCGGCCATGAAAGGCATTGAGGAACGTCACCATATATTTCTTATGCGCTCCATGCTTTTCCATTGCGTAGGTTTTGGACAGCTTGATGCAGTTCTCTGTTGCTTCACTGCCCGTACTGAGCAAAAAGACCTGATAGTTTGAAGGCTCCGGGGCTAAGGCCGCCAACTTTCCAGTCAAAGACACCCGCCCTTCATGTGGAAATACATAGGTGGCCATCAAAGGTTGTTCCAGGACTTCCCGCACCGCCTTCACAATTTCCGGGTGAGCGTGTCCTGCATTGGTGATCAGCACACCAGAAGACCAATCGATCCAACGGTTACCCCAGCGGTCCGAAATCGTCGAGCCCTCCGCCTTATGCCAGAGGATGGGGGGCTGTCCGGACATTGATCTGGGTTCGGATTCCTTTAATTTTTCAAATATAGGGAGAGATTCTGGAACAGGGATTGCCGTTTGAATCGTACGAAACTTCGTTTTAATTTTCGGCACATTAACAGGAGTCAAATCATACTCAGCCATGGTTAGTCCTTCCTCTTTATTATTTTCGGTTGATCGCCATACACTATATTTACCCAGTCGCCATCCGCCAGAATGGACATCCGTGCCGCTTCAACGACTAATTCGTTAACAAAACTATTAGCAGGCGTAGCCAAGAGGCCCGCCTTATCCACTTCCCGGATCATCTCGCGGCGCTTAGACAAACTCGGCACTTCTTTGAGGCCACGAACCTCTTTTTCAATCCGGTCCATGGATTCCAAGCTCGCAGCGACTGAGGCGTAGCCGTAACCGGTCGGCTTATATCCCACGCCTTCCCAGGGTACAAGGCGATAGAAATCAGGGCTAACGTAATTATATCGCGTTCCTGCACACCCAATTTCCTCTAGGTAACTATGACGGACCCCACGGTCCTGATCATTGTGCTGAATCATGCCCGTTCGATCTTTCCCCTCACAGTACATCAAAAGCCCTTGATCATTGCTCCCGGCGGCCGCATCCGGATAGCCTAATCCGTCACTCACGGACAAAAGCGCGTCGTTCTCGTACCGGATCCGGCCATTAGCCCAAAGGTATCCTTCATTTCCATTGGGAAACCGGCCTTTTACGCCGGATACGGATACTGCCACCGGCTTGAGGCCCGTGATAAAATAAACCAGATCGACGTAATGACAGCCAACATAGACAAAGGGATCGGTTTTATCGCATGTAAACCAATTCTGGAAGTTCGAATGCCGGTAGTAGTAGGGCTCATACAACTTGGCTTCGCCCATTTTGAATTCGCCAAAATGGCCCAATGCATATTGCCGCTTGGCCATCAAGGAGCGTGGATCAAAGCGCTTATGGTACTCAACCCCCACAAATAAGCCCTTCTCAAAAGCGAGTTTCTCAAGCTCAGCAGATTGGAGATAGGACAATACCAGTGGCTTTACACAGAGGACATGTTGATTCTGGTTTAGAGCGGCTTTCACCATCTCATAATGGAACTGATCTGGCACAGCTACAATTACGGCTTGGCGTGGCGGAAGCGCAGCAAGACGCTCTATAAAAAGCTTAGGGAACATCCGCTCGGCTGGCTCAGTAATCGGCGGAAAGGCCTCAAAATATTGTCCTGGGAAAGCTTCCTTTAGTTCGCGACTTTCCTTGAGCGCTTTAAGCGGGGCACTGTTTAAGGCGCAGACCTCAATTTTCCCAACTACCCCCAATCGTTGCAGATGGTACACCGACGGCAGGATCAGATCGTTTGTGATCATCCCACCGCCCACGATCATGACATCCAATTTCACGTGATCTCTCATTAGGTCTCCTTTTTTCAATTAATTTCAAAAGCGGCTAATTAGCTCGATGGGGTGGGGCGCAAGACTCCCGCACTTGTAAAGAAGGTGTGCATATAATCGTATCCACCTCTTCCGCCCCGTTCCCTGTAACCAATTGGAATGCATGGCGTGCCATCTCCGCTACAGGCTGGCGAACACTCGTTAAGGCAGGGATCATGCAACCGGCAGAAGGGATATCGTCGATACCTGCCAGCGAAATTTCAGCCGGTACTCGCACCCCATGCTCATGGAACGACCTCATGACCTGTTGCGCCATCGCATCGTCTGCGGCAATAATCACACTAGGGATTCGCCCTTGCCCCCTTGCCAAAAGCCGGCCCATTGCCTCTCTAATGGCTGCACCCGAAGGCTCCGCCAACCGAATAAACCACTCAGAATGAATCGCTAAATTACTTTCACGCAACGTGTCGCACAAAAATGCTTCACGGCGCCGCTGAGAAATTGAAGCATCTCCCACATACCCAAACCGGTCATGCCCTAGGTTCGCAAGAAACTTGACCAATGACTTCAGCCCTGCCGCCTCATCCACCACGACCTGCCGGACACCCTTCAGTACCCGTCCGAGCCCGATCTGTACCACGGGCTTTCCGCTATTTAGAAAAGCTTTTATCGCTGGAGGACAATAATCACTACCGCAAACGATAAGGCCATCCGGCTGATATTTCTGAAGGATCAACTCATCTGCTGAACTGATACGGGCCTCTTCCCAGCCCACTAACAAAAGCCCATATCCCTGTTCACGGCCAAGTCCCTGAAGGATCCGGATCATATAGCCAAAAAACGGGTCATCAAAATTCTTAATAACCACCGCGAGCGTTCTGGACGGAGCCCCTTTCAACGTCAGCGCAGCAGCGTTTGGCGAGTAATTCCATTCCAGCGCCGCCTTGCGGATTTTATCCACTGTCACAGGAGAAGCATCAATAGCCTCCGCCGTTCCTGACAACGCTCTCGACACTAAAGCCTGAGATACGCCAAGTTTTCGCGCAATCTCCTTTTGTGTAATTCCTCTTTTCATGACTTTCAGATAATACATCAAATGATCATTATGACGTCAACCTCATTCGTATGAGATATATAGTTTTAACGATATCACGCCGATAAAGGGCTTTAGGATGGCGCGACCTGTAGGACGCACCCTTGTGTCGCGATTGCAGGCCTCGCGTAGGCCTCGCGCACAAGCGCTGCTCCTACAAATTCAGGCTTCCTCAGCGCGCCTGACGCGCAATTCTATTGTGATTTTTCTGCTTGGAGCAGTATGTCACGACGTGATATCGTTGTTTCGTGTTTATTTATGCATGCTCGATGCACGGCATGCGATGCGGATAACCAAAAGGAGCGAAGACTTATGATGATTCCAGAAACAATGCGTGATGTTTTGAAAAAAGAGGGGGTTGTTGCCATTACTACTTTGGGCAAAGCGGGCCCTCACATGGTCAACACATGGAACACTTATATACGGATCACTGAAGAGGGGCATCTCTTGATGCCTGTTGGCCACATGAATCTTACCCAAGCAAACATTGAAGCAGACGGCAACGTGTTGCTTACCTTCGGAAGCCGTGAGGTGGCGGGAAAACATGGGCCGGGTACGGGCTTTCTGGTCAAGGGCACAGCCAAAATGCTGACCTCCGGTTCTTCATTCGACGTAATCAAAGCCAGCTTCAAGTGGGCGCGTGCCGTATTGGTGGTGACTCCCGCTTCCATTACGCAAACGCTTTAATTGAAAATAGGCTTCACGCCTTTGTCACCAAGAAAAGGAGCTAAAATGATTTTCAAAAGGATTGACCATGTGGAAATGGTGCCGAAAGATTCAGAAAAGACGATTGATTTCTATATCGAAATTCTGGGCTTTAAAATAAAGAGCCGAAAAGAAGTGAAAAGGCCCCCCATGCGAGAGGTCATTTATCTCGAACTGGGCGATACGGTGATTGAAATTATCGCCGTCACCGAGCCCAAGCCGAAATCTGAAACTCTCTGGGAGGTGGGATACAGGGGCATTGCCCTCGAGGTGATAAACATGAAAGAGGCGGTAGCCTACCTGCAGGGCAAAGGAGTGGCCATAGCCCAGGAGCCTGTAGACTTGGGCGATTCATTTCGGGGCGAAATCACGGATCCTGATGGGCTTATGATCGAACTCAGACAGTGGAAATAGATCCAATTCAAGATCCTAATCGATTTCCCTGGTGCGCGACCAGAGCAGAGCTCCTGTCTTCAGATCATTTGATCGCGCCGCGTAATTTATCAGGTACCACGACCTGGTTCTTGCGTATCAACTCACGCGCCATAGGAACCTTGTCCCATACATTGCACATCATGACCCCGACGACTTTACTTTTTTCCAAGAAGTAAATGACACCCGTGTCATTTACTTTCTTCCAGTCGGCGTATGTCTCTAAGGTCCCGTTGATGCGGCCGACTGCCTCATAGCCGAGTTCAAAGAGATCAGAGAAAAAATAGGGCAGGTAGGTGAATGCCTCGCCGGCTCCAGCCATGTTGCGGCCGGCCCATGCACCCTGGTTGAGTGCGTTGTCCCAATGCTCTAAACGCAGAGGCTGCTTGAGGTCCGGCGAGTACCACCAGGCATTGTCGCCAGCGGCGTAAATGTCAGGGTCAGACGTCTGAAGAAACGTATTGACGCTGATGCCGTCATCGGATCCGGCATTCGTGCGGTGGAGCGTCAGGCCTGCTTGTTGGGCTAGCGAGACATCCGGAGCGACCCCAATGCCCGCGATGACGAAGTCGGATTCAATCGTCTGCCCATTACGGGTCGTGGTGACGATGCGCCCGTTTTGGCGAGCGAACGCGGCGGGCGCGTCTCCTGTGACGATTTGGACGCCGTGTTCCTCGTAGCGCCTTTTGATGGCCAGGCCTAGACCCTCAGGAAACACGTGTTGAACTAAGCGGGTGCCTGGGAAAATCATGGTGACCTTGACCTTGTTGACGGTCAGAGCGGCGGCGATCTCCGAGCCGATGAACCCTCCGCCAATGACGAGCGCCGAGCTTCCTTCGACGGCATAGTCTCGTATCCGCAGGTAATCATCGAGCGTCCGAAGGTAACAGACTTCTTTCAAGTCACCACCAGGAAGGGTTAGTTTGCGTATTTTCCCACCGGTCGCCAGCAACAATTTGCCGTATCGCCATGTCGTTGCCGCATCATCACGCACCTCTTTTCGCTGAGTATCCAATGAGATGGCTGTACGCCCTATGGCTAGCGTGACGCCGTTTTGGTCATAGAAGGCCTGATCCTTCAGAAAAATATCTCCCACTTTCTTTTTGCCAGACCACAGTTTTTTGGAGAGCGGGGGGCGATCATAAGGAAGATGGTTTTCAGTACCGATCAGCGCAATGGAGCCCTTCGGGTCGAGTTTCCGAATACCTTCGATAGCCGAAGTTCCCGCCAGCCCTGCGCCGATAATCAGATAATCACAATGATGTTCTGTCATAGTAGCTCCTTGGTTATTCTGTTGAGATCTCCGTCACGAAACCGTACTTATACTCTTGATCTGTGAGGGATTTGATTGTGTGGTTAGTGGCCATTTTGAATGAGCTTTTTTTAGTATCCCATAGGCTTGAATCTGCCGGTAAAATACCGGTTCCATGCGTTCAGCTGCTATTATGCGGGAGGTTGGAAAGAGTCAAGCCTGATGTTCATAGCACACAAAGAGGTTCAACAAAAATGACGTTGATGCATCAATCCATCAAATCAATCCACAGCGCGCAGATAAGGGAGGGGGAGGCGCACCCTGCCAGGGTGTTTGAGCGTGAGGGCGGCATGGAAAGGCCAATACGGATCCCTTAACATTTCCCGAGCCAGCAGCACTAGGTCAGCCTGTTCGTTAATGATGATCTCGTTGGCCTGTGCTGCTGCAGTGATCAGCCCAACGGCAGCGGTCGCAATGTCGGATTCCCGCCGGATACGATCGGACAGGGGAACCTGGAAGCCCGGGGCTGTGGGAATCTTTGCATTAGGCACCAGTCCGCCGGAGCTACAGTCGATCAGATCCACCCCCTCTAGCTTTAATTGGCGCGACAACTCTACGCTCTGATCCAAGTCCCATCCACCGGGAACCCAGTCGGTGCAGGATAGGCGTACCGCCAGTGGAAGGCGTTCAGGCCACACCGCGCGCACGGATTTAACGGTATCAAGGAGGAACCGGATGCGATTTGTAAAACTACCACCGTAGCTGTCAGTACGATGGTTAGAGAGGGGAGAGAGGTATTCATGCAGGAGGTAGCCGTGGGCGGAGTGGATTTCAAGCCATTCACAACCAGCGGCAAGTGCGCGGCTGGCGGCAGCGATGAAAGCCTCTCTGACTCGGGTAATATCCTGCGTGGTCATCATCACGGGGGCCTTTGTCAGATCACCGCCGAATACGATCGGGCTTGGTGCCATCGTGGGCCAGCCACCGGCAGTGTCGGATAGGTGCGCGCCCCCCTCCCAAGGAAGGGCCGCTGAGGCCTTGCGCCCGGCATGGCCGATCTGGATACCCGGTATGGCGCCGTGCTGCTTAAGGAAATGGGTAACGCGAGCAAGTGGTTCGATTTGTTGGTTGGACCAGAGGCCAGCACAGCCTGGTGTGATGCGACCTTCGGGTGAGACGGCTGTTGCCTCGGCGATGATCAGACCGGCTCCACCGATGGCACGGGCGCCAAGATGAACAAGATGCCAGTCTGTCATCATACCCTCCTGACATGAGTATTGGCACATAGGAGAGACGCCAATGCGGTTGCGGAGCGTCACTCCGCGCAATTGAAACGGGTCAAACAGACATGTCATGGGGGGCTCCAGTAATTAGATTGTCCACTAAGCATGAACCCTGATTATCGTTTGACCGTAGTGAGAGTCAACCCCTAATGATTCACTTGCAGCCAACATCGATATGCCTGTACTTTAAGACCGTTCCTAAATTTGAATAAATAGAAAGGGTTCTCTTATGTTAAAAACTCTTGGGGGCGTAATGGCAGGTCCATCCCCGGTGTTTTTGAACGTTTGCTATTTTGTCTGGCAGGCATCAGCACAGATCTGGTGTGCATCTTGTTGGATTCGGTGAAGATGATCGAGTCCCTTGAAGCTCTCGGCATAGAGTTTGCAGACGTCTTCTGTACCTGAGGGGCGGGAGGCAAACCAGCCATTGGCAGTGGTTACCTTGAGCCCGCCGATGGGAGCGCCATTTCCAGGGGCCGTGGTAAAGACGCCGGTAATGGGCTCGCCCGCTAGCATTTTGGCCGTGACGGCGGCCGGGGTAAGTTTCAGCAAGGCAGCTTTCTCCGCCGCATTGGCAGGGGAATCGATGCGCTCGTAGGCAGGAGCCCCATACTGTTGGGTCAACTCAACATAATGGAGCCCGGGCTCGCGGCCTGTGACGGCCGTGATTTCGGCCGCCAACAGAGCCAGGATGATGCCGTCCTTGTCGGTCGTCCAAACCGAACCATCCCGGCGCAGGAACGAGGCGCCAGCGCTTTCTTCGCCACCGAAACCGAACGAGCCGTCAACCAAGCCTTTGACAAACCACTTGAACCCGACGGGAACCTCGCAGAGCTTGCGGTTGAGTCCGGCGGCAACCCGGTCAATCATGGAACTACTGACCAGGGTTTTCCCCACGGCAGCATCGGCGCGCCAACCAGGCCGGTTCCGATAAAGGTAGTTGATTGCTACAGCCAGGTAGTGGTTGGGATTCATCAAGCCTGCGGAGGGGGTGACGATACCATGCCGATCGAAATCCGGGTCGTTGGCGAAGGCGATGTCAAAGCGGTCTTTCATGGCAATCAGCCCGGCCATGGCATAGGGGGACGAACAATCCATCCGGATCTTGCCATCCCAATCCACCGTCATGAATCCGAAGGTGAAGTCAGGAATAGTGTTGAAGGTTTGGATGTTCAGGCCGTAGGTGTCGGCAATAACACTCCAGTAAGCGGCGCCAGAGCCCCCAAGTCCGTCAGCGCCCAGTTTGAGGTTGGCTCCGGCTATGGCCTCCATGTTGACCACGTTGGCCAGATCCCCGACATACGGCGTCATGAAGTCATACATCACCATGTTGGGACTCTTCAGGGCGCGCGCATAGGGAATCCGTTTGACGCCGGTCAGGCCGGTTTTAAGATAGGCGTTTGCGGCTTTGGCAATGGCGCCGGTGATGGCGGTATCGGCGGGGCCGCCATCGGGCGGGTTATATTTGATGCCACCATTATCCGGTGGGTTGTGCGAGGGGGTAATCACCAGACCGTCGGCCAGTCCACCCGCATCCGTGCGGTTATGGGTAAGAATGGCATGGGAGATGACCGGGGTGGGGGTGTATTTCAGGCCTTGGTGGATTCGGATGGCTACCCCATTAGCCGCCAGCACCTCGATGGTGGTGATGTGGGCGGGCTCAGAGAGGGCGTGTGTGTCCATCCCGAGAAACAGCGGACCGGTGATGCCGTTCGCCTTGCGGTAATCACAAACGGCCTGGACGATTGCCAGGATATGATTTTCGTTGAAGCTCAACTTCATGGAATTACCGCGGTGCCCGGAGGTTCCGAAACTAACTTCCTGGCCAGGAACATTTACATCAGGCTGCTCGGTATAGTAGGTTGAGACCAGACGCGGGATGTTGGGAAGGATTTCGCGGGGCGCCAATTTTCCGGCTAAGGGATGAAGGTTACTCATAGCGGTTCTTCTCTCTGCTTAAGAATTTTTGTTTGGTTGATTTATTAAGGAATATGACGGATATACCTTGGAAATTCAAGGGGATTGGCGCACAACAAAGATTTTCTAAGCCTCAAATATCTCACCATTTAATTTTTAAACGGGGTATCCATTTGGCGCAAGTACCCCCAACATGTAGTGCCATCAAGCAAATGATATTCTCAACTAGTTTACTGAGTCTCACTCATCCAGAGGGTGAAGAGATCCACCACTGATTAAAGAAACGGAAGAAATTCCGATTTCATAAGAGAAAA